>JAEWJG010000311.1 GCA_023386675.1 Actinomycetes bacterium | reverse complement strand
ATCCAGCACCGCACCACCCGGCACTGCACACCATTCGAGATCACCCAACAGTGAGGGAGCCCTCCCCGTGAAACACCGTCATCTCCTCGCCGCGGCCGCGATCACCGCCGCCGCCGCGCTCGCCCTCTCCGGCTGCTCCGGAGGCTCGGGCGGCTCGAACTTCAGCGACAGCACCCCGAAGGACCTGAGCGGCACCGTCTCGTTCTGGCACTTCTTCTCCGACCGGGAGGCGAAGGTCATCCAGTCGGTCGTCGACGACTTCGAGAAGAAGTACCCGAAGATCAAGGTCGACGTGCACTCCGGCCAGGACGACGAGAAGCTGCAGAAGGCCATCGCCACCGGCAGCAAAGTCGACGTCGGCCTGTCGTACTCCACCGACATCGTCGGCAACTTCTGCTCGAACGGCGCGTTCCGGAGCCTCAACAAGGTGATCGCGCGGGACGGCGTGGACCTCGGCCAGTTCTCCGACACCGTGAAGTCGTACACCGAGTACAAGGGCACGCGCTGCGCGATGCCGATGCTCGCCGACGTCTACGGCCTCTACTACAACAAGGATCTGCTCCGGGCCGCGGGTTACACCGCGCCGCCGAAGACGCTCACCGAGCTGGAGTCGATGGCCGAGAAGCTCACGACGCTCAACCCGGACGGCTCGATCAAGACCCTCGGCTTCAACCCGACCATGGGCTGGTACGAGAACTCGGCCGCACACTACGGCCCGGCGGCCGACGCGAAGTGGCTGAAGTCCGACGGCACCAGCGCCGTCGGTTCGAGCGAGGGCTGGAAGCAGCTCATGACCTGGCAGAAGGGCTTCGTCGACAAGATCGGCTGGGACAAGCTCAACGCGTTCACCTCGGGACTCGGCCAGGAGTTCTCGGCCGACAACGCGTTCCAGACCGGTCAGGTCGCGATGAACCTCGACGGCGAGTACCGCACGGCGTTCATCGACGACCAGGCGAAGGGGCTGAACTACGGCACCGCCCCCTTCCCCACCACGGACGACCACACCGACCTGTACGGCGGCGGATACATCACCGGCAACATCATCGGCATCTCGAAGGGCTCGAAGCAGCCCGAGCTCGCCTGGGCGCTGCTGAAGTACCTCACCACCGACACGGAGGCCGTCGTGAAGCTCGCCAACGGCCTGAAGAACGTGCCGACCACCAAGGATGCGCTGAACAGCCCGAAGCTGGAGGTGTCGGGGCAGTTCAAGACGTTCCTCGAGATCGCCTCGGACAAGAACGTGCAGACCACGCCGCCGAGCCCGCTCGGCGCCGGCTACCAGCAGTCGTTCGAGGACTGGTGGAACAAGTACCAGAGCCAGGGCGGCGACGTGGACGCGGGCCTGAAGTCGGTCGACAAGCAGATCGACGACGCGCTGTCGCTGAGCACGGGACCGTGAGCCGACCCTCATGACCGCAACCCTCGATCGTGCGGGGCGGGTCGCCGCCCGCCCCGCACGGCGGTCGGCCGCCCGGCGCCGCCGCAACCTCGTCACCCTCGCCCTGCTCGCCCCGGCGCTGCTCGGCCTCCTGATCTTCTTCGTCTACCCGCTGATCGCGTCCGTCTACTACTCCTTCACGCGGTTCGACCTCGTCTCCCCGCCGCAGTGGATCGGCCTCCGCAACTACGAGTACCTGTTCACACAGGACCCGAACGTCTGGCTGGCGACCCTCAACACCCTGTGGTTCGTCGTGATCTGGGTACCGGTCAAGACGGCGTTCGCACTGCTCATCGCGGGCCTCCTCGCCCGCGCGCGCCGCGCCTCCGGGTTCTGGCGGACGGTGTTCTACCTGCCGGCGCTCGTGCCGCCGGTGGCGAGCGTCGTCGCGTTCGTGTTCCTGTTCAACCCGGGGACCGGGCCGGTGAACCAGATCCTCGGCTGGTTCGGCATCAAGGGCCCGCTGTGGTTCAACGACCCGGCCTGGTCGAAGCCCTCGCTGGTGCTGCTCGGGATCTGGGTGATGGGCGACGTCATGATCATCTTCCTGGCCGCCCTGCTGGATGTGCCGCGCGAGCAGTACGAGGCCGCGTCGCTCGACGGCGCGGGCGGCCTGCAGAAGCTGCGGTACGTCACCCTGCCGTCGATCGGACCCGTGCTGCTCTTCGCGGCGGTCACCGGGGTGATCGCCGCCATCCAGTACTTCACGGAGGCCGCCGTCGCCTCCTCCGTGGCGTCGGGCAAGGCGGTGGTCGGTCAGGGCATCTCCACCAACCTCGGCTACCCCGACGGCTCGCTGCTGACCTACACGCAGTGGCTGTACGTGCGCGGCTTCGGCACGTACCAGCTCGGCTACGCCTCGGCGCTCGCGGTGCTGCTGTTCGTCGTCGCGGCCGTCATCCTCGTCCTGCTGCTCCGCCGCTTCAAGGCGTTCACCCCGGAAGGCGCCCAATGACCTCCGCCACTCTCTCCCCCGGCACGGCGACGACCGGGCGCCCGCCTGCGACCCGCCGCATCCCGACGCCCCGCTCGATGCGCGCCCGGCGCATCCTGGGCTGGATCGCCGAGCACGCCGTGCTGGTCGTGCTCGCGGTGCTGTTCATCGCCCCGGTCCTGTTCGTGTTCCTGACCTCGCTGATGTCGAGCGAGCAGACGCTCACGGCCTCGCTGTGGCCGCAGCCCTTCCACTGGGACAACTACGTGAAGGTGTTCACCACCGTTCCGCTCGCGCAGTGGTTCGCGAACTCGGCGCTGTACGCGGTGCTCGCGACCGCGTTCATGCTGGTCTCGAGCGTTCCGGCCGCCTACGCGCTGGCGAAGATCCGCTTCCGTGGGTCGGGCGTGCTGTTCACGGTGATCATCATCGCGATGCTGCTGCCGCCCCAGGTGACGGCCATCCCGGTCTATGTGATGTGGTCCCAGCTCGGGCTGACCGGGACGCTGTGGCCGCTCATCCTGCCGAACCTGCTGGGAGACGCGTTCTCGATCTTCCTGCTGCGGCAGTTCTTCCTGACCATCCCGAGCGAGTACTCGGACGCCGCCCGGATCGACGGCAACGGCGAGTTCGGCGTGCTGTGGCGGGTGGTCATCCCGATGGCGAAGCCCGGGATCGCGGCGACCGCGATCTTCCTGTTCTTCGCCTCCTGGAACGACTACTACGGACCGCTGCTCTACACGTCCGAGAACCCGGCGGCGTGGCCGGTCGCCTACGGGCTCGCGTCGTTCCGCGGCGTGCATGGCACCGACTGGGGACTCACCATGGCGATGACGATGCTCGTCACCGTGCCCGTCGTCCTGATCTTCTTCTTCGCCCAACGCGTCTTCGTCGAGGGCATCACACTCACCGGCGTGAAGGGATGAACCTGTGAAACTCACCGTCGTCGGAGGCGGCTCCACCTACACCCCCGAGCTCATCGACGGGTTCGCCCGGCTGCGCTCCGTGCTCCCGATCGAGGAGCTGTGGCTCGTCGACCCGGACCCCGAGCGGCTCCGGCTGGTCGGCGGGATGAGCGAGCGGATGTTCCGCGCCGCCGGACACCCCGGGCGCATCGTGCCGACCTCCGACCTCGTCGCGGGCGTCGCGGATGCGGACGTCGTGCTCGTCCAGCTGCGGGTCGGCGGCCAGGCCGCACGGCACGGCGACGAGACGTGGCCGCACGAGTGCGGCTGCATCGGGCAGGAGACGACCGGCCCCGGCGGGTTCGCCAAGGCGCTGCGGACCGTCCCCGTCGTGCTGCGCGTCGCCGAGGAGGTGCGCCGGCACGCCAAGCCGGACGCCTGGATCGTCGACTTCACCAACCCCGTCGGCATCGTCACGCGGGCGCTGCTGCAGGAGGGTCACCGCGCGGTCGGGCTGTGCAATGTCGCGATCGGGTTCCAGCGGCGCTTCGCCGGGATGCTCGGGGTGTCGCCGTCGCAGGTGCAGCTCGGTCATGTCGGGCTCAACCACCTGACCTGGGAGCGGTCGGCGCTCGTGACGGACGACTCCGGAACCCGGGACGCGCTGCCGGGTCTCCTCGACTCCCGCCTCGAACAGCTGGCCGAGGAGGTGGAGCTGCCCGCATCCCTGCTGCGGCTGCTCGGAGACGTTCCCAGCTACTACCTGCGGTACTACTACGCCCATGACGAGGTGCTGCGCGAGCAGCTCGACTCCCCCACCCGCGCCGAGGCGGTGCAGCGCGTGGAGCGCGAGCTGCTGGAGCTCTACGCGGACCCGGCTGTGGACACCAAGCCCGAGCAGCTCGGTCAGCGCGGCGGTGCGTTCTACTCCGAGGCGGCGGTCGACCTCATCGCGTCGCTCACCGGCGACCGCGGCGACGTGCAGGTCGTGAACCTGCGCAACGACGGGACGCTCTCCTTCCTGCCCGACGACCACGTGATCGAGGTGTCCGCGACGGTGGACGCGCGCGGAGTGACCGCGCTTCCAGTCGAGCCCCTGCCGGCCGACCACGCAGGCCTGATCGCGCACGTCGCCGGCTACGAGCGGCTCGCTCTGGATGCGGCAGTGCACGGCGGCCGCGACCGGGTGCTGCGGGCGATGCTCGCGCATCCACTCGTCGGCCAGTACGACCGGGCGGAGCGGCTCACCGATCTGCTGATCGCGCACAACCGCGACCACCTGGCGTGGGCACGATGAGCGGGGGCAGGACCGACGGCGCCGGCGCACCCGGGCCGATCGTCCTCGCCGTCGACGGCGGCGGCTCGAAGACCGACGCCGTGGCCTTGGCGCTCGACGGGACCGTGCTCGCCGAGGCGCGCGCCGGCACCTCCAGTCCGCACGTGCTCGGGATGGCCGGAGCCGTCGCTCTCGTCGGCGACCTCATCGGGTCGCTGCTGGAGCAGACCGGCGCCCGGCCGCTGGCCGCCGCGAACCTGTACCTCTCGGGGCTCGACCTGCCCGCCGAGATCGCGGAGTTCCGGGAGCGGATCGCCGGAACGCCGTGGGCGGACGCGACCATCGACAACGACCTGTTCGCCCTTCTCCGCGCGGGCACCGGCGAACCGGACGCAGTCGCGGTGGTCTGCGGCACCGGCATCAACTGCGTGGGCGTCCGCTCCGACGGCGCCGTCGTCCGCTATCCGTCGCTCGGCACGATCTCCGGCGACTGGGGCGGCGGCTGGCACCTCGGCGAGCGCGCCCTCTGGTACGCCGCGCGGGCGGCCGACGGGCGCGGCGAGCCGACCGTGCTCGCCGAGGCCGTCCCCTCCGCGCTGGGGCTGGGGAGCGTGCAGGCGGTGATCGAGGCCATCCACTTCGGGAGGCTGGCGAGCAGCGAGCTGTCCCGCCTCTCCCCTGTGGTGTTCGCCTGCGCGCGCGACGGCGACCCGATCGCCGCCGGGCTGATCGACGAGCAGGCGGAGGAGATCGCGACGATGGCGGTCACCACGCTGCGCCGGCTGGACCTCCTCGACCGCGCGGTGCCGGTCGTGCTGGGCGGTGGCGTCATCGGCAGCCGCGACGAGCGGCTGCTCGGAACGGTCGAGCGGCTGCTCGCCGAGCGCGCACCGCTCGCCAGGATGGAGCTCGTGACGGCGGCGCCCATCCTCGGCGCGGCCCTGCTCGCGCTAGAGTCTGCCGGCGCCTCCGCCGACGCGGTGGAGATGGCGCGCAGCACCCTGACGGAGCGGCCCGCCGCGGTGGTTCACTAGTCCTATCGAGCACGACCACGACACCGAACGCGCGCGGATGGTCGAGGAGCAGCTCGCCCGCCGCGGGATCGAGGATCAACGGGTCCTCGATGCGATGAGACGCGTGCCGCGGCACCTGTTCGTCGAGGCGTCGGCGGCCCCGTACGCGTACGAGGACCATCCGATGCCGATCGGCGACGGGCAGACGAT
>JAEWJG010000240.1 GCA_023386675.1 Actinomycetes bacterium | reverse complement strand
ACGGGCGGCCTTCAGGCGGGCGTCCGCCTCGGGGTTGCGGTCGGACCACGCGCGCGGCGGGGGGAGGCTGTCGCCCGTTCCGCGCAGCACCGGCAGATCGTCGGTGGTGCGTCCCGCTTCGATCGCGGCCCACCAGCGGTCGAGCTCGCTGCGGCTGGCGCGGCCGGTGAACTCGCGCAGCGACGCCAGCGCGCGCTTGCTCTCCGGCAGGGCCTTCGCCGCGGCGGTCAGCGAGGCGTCCGGCACCAGCCGGCCAGGGGCGGTGTCGAGCTCGCGCGCCAGCGCATCCCGGCTCAGCCACAGCTCGCGGGCGACGGCCAGGTTGCGCAGGCCGCGGATGGAGTGGATGCCGGACAGCCGCCGCCACGGCTCGGCGCGCACCGGCGTGAGCTCGCGGACCAGCTCGTCGGCGAACTCCTGCCGCGCGATGTCCGTCTTCCCCGCTTCGTCGAGCAGCGCCGCGATGGCGTCGCGCAGGTCGGGGAGCAGTTCCACATCCAGCGCCGCGTAGTTCAGCCACGGCTCGGGAAGGGGACGCGTCGACCAGTCGGCCGCGCTGTGCTCCTTTGCCAGGTGGATGCCGAGCAGCTCCTCGACGACCGTCCCGAGGCCGACGCGCGGCATCCCGAGCAGGCGTGCGGCGAGCTCCGTGTCGAAGACGATCGACGGGTCGAGACCGACTTCGCGCAGGCAGGTGAGGTCCTGCGTCGCGGCGTGCAGCACCCACTCGTCGTCGTGGATGGCGTCGTTCAGCTCGTCGAAGCGTCCGATCGCCGGCGGGTCGAACAGGAACGTTCCCGACCCGCGGCGGAACACCTGGATGAGGTACGCCCGCTGCGAGTACCGGAAGCCGCTGGCCCGCTCTGCGTCCACTGCGACAGGACCCTCGCCCGCGACGATCCGGTCGACGGCCCGCTGGTAGCCGTCCCTGCTGTCGATGACGATGTGCTCAGCCACGCGGTGTCCTTCTCGGCGAGGACGATCGCGTGCTCAGCAGGCTCACCCCTTCGCCGGTCGGCGGGAGGCCGGCGAGCATGCACAGCAGCTCGCCCCATCCCTCGACGTGCGCCGAGACGTCCGACTCCAGCGGGCTCCAGGAGGCGCGCAGTTCGATCTGCGAGCCGTCGCCCTGGGCGGCGAGCTCGCCGAAGCCGGTGGAGATGATCTTGGTCGCGGTGCCGCTCGCCGCGGTGTAGCGGGCGTGGCGGGCGTCCAAGGCATCCACCAGCCACGACCAGGCGACGTCGGCGAGGAACGGGTCGAGCCCGATGTCGGTCTCCAGGGGCGCCTGCGCGAAGCAGACGATGCGGAAGGGTCCGCCCCAGGCCTCCGGCTCATCGGGGTCGTACAGCAGGATGAAGCGTCCGGTGCCGAGGTCCGAGTCGCTGCCGTGCCGGGCCGGCCGGACGTCCGCCGCGAGCGCGACCGAGTACGGCGCCAGCTGTGCGGGCGCGGGGATCTCCTCGATGACGAGCTCCGGTCGCGACACTGCGGCGCGGATGGACTGCAGCGCCGTGGCGAATTCCGCCGGATGCTGCGGTGGGGATGTCGGTGTCGGCACGCTTCGAACACTAGAAGCCTTTGCGGCGTCCTGGTAGTAAGGCACGCCGCCTGGAGAACTCCTGAGGGCGCTCCCGGGTGCCCGCCGGTACAGTGCACACTATGGCGGGAAGCGGCGCGCGATCGGTGTTCGGCAAGGTACTCGGGACGGCGGCGGTCGTCGCCGGAGGGCTGGTGCTCGGGGCGGCCGCGACCGCCGCCTGGGCGACCGCGCGGGTGGCACGCACCGTGATCACGCCGGTCCGCCGACGGCCGCAGAACCAGCTCATCCGCTCGTTCGACGAGACGGCGGGGACGGTCACGCTGCGGGACACCCCGGATGCGGCCATGCCCGGGCGGTTCGGGCTGTGGTGGGGGAGCGAGTCGGCGTACGCGAAGCTCGGCGGCCTGATCGAGCGCTCGGACGGGTCGGTCGTGCGGGAGCTGGAGCGTGTCGAGTTCGGGACGCTGCATGCCGGACGCGCACGGATCAGCGGCTACTACTACCTCCAGCCGGAGGAGCTCGGCCTGGAGGTGACCAGCGTCGAGATCCCCACCGACCTGGGTCAGGCGCCGGCGTGGATCTTCCCCGCGCCCGCATCCGCGGACCAGGGACGCTGGGTCATCCAGGTGCACGGCTGGGGCGCCTCCCGTCAGGAGGGGCTGCGCGCCGTGCGCACCTTCCACGACGCCGGCTTCACCTGCCTGCTCGCCTCGTACCGCAACGACGGCGACGCCCCGGAGAGCATCGACCGCCGCTACGGCCTCGGCGGGACCGAGTGGCGCGACATCGAGGCGGCGATCGAGTACGCGGTCGCGCACGGCGCACGCTCGGTCGTCCTCATGGGCTGGTCGATGGGCGGAGCGGTCGTGCTGCAGACCATCACCCGCTCCGCGGCACTGCAGCACGTGACCGGCATCGTCCTGGAGTCGCCGGTGATCGACTGGATCGACACCCTCGAGTACCAGGGCAACCTGCTCCGGCTCCCCGACATGATGACGCGCGCCGCCATGCGCCTGATCGAGTCGGAGTGGAGCGGACCGATCACCGGCCAGGGCGCCCCCATCGACCTCCGCAGCATGGACTTCGTTGCCCGCGCCGCCGAGCTCAGCCTCCCCATGCTCATCCTGCACAGCGACGACGACGGCTTCGTCCCCTCCACCGGCTCGCGGGCGCTCGCCGCGGCCCGCGGCGACATCGTGACGCTCGTGTCGTTCGACACGGCGCTTCACACGAAGCTGTGGAACTACGACGAGGCGAAATGGTCGGGGGCGATCGCGGAATGGCTGGCCGAGCAGATTCCGACGGCCCGCGACATCGTCGGAGATTCGGTCGCCTGACGTTCGAATCTCCGTCGCGACTGCCAATCGTCGGAGATTCGAGTCCCGAACTCCGACACGGCGCCGAAGCTACTCGTCGTGCGGCGGCAGCTCGCCCGCGGTGAGCGCGATCATGCGCGACATCGACCGCAGGTACTTCTTGCGGTAGCCGCCGCCGAGCATCTCCTCGTCGAAGACGTCGTTGAGTGCGACGCCGGTCTGCACGATCGGGATCTCGGCGTCGTACACGCGGTCGATGAACGCGACCAGGCGCAGCGCGGCCATCTGGTCGTGCAGCACCTCCACGCCCGTCAGGCCGATCACATCCACGCCGTCGATGATCTTGATGTAGCGGGAGGGGTGGACAGTCGCCAGGTGCGCGATGAGGTCGTGGAAGTCGTCGCTCGTGGCCGTCTCGCCGCGGCCCGCCATCACCGCGAGAACCCGCTCGTAGGCGTCGGGGTCCACGGTGACCGCGTTCCCGGTCGTGTCGCGGCGGCGGTAGTCCAGGCCGTCGATGCGGACGGTCTGGAAGTTCGACGACAGCGACTGGATCTCGCGCAGGAAGTCGCTCGCGGCGAAGCGGCCCTCGCCGAGCGCGTTCGGCGGGGTGTTGCTGGTCGCGGCGATGCGGGTTCCGGAGGCGACGAGCTCGCCGAGCATCCGGGTCATCATCATCGTGTCGCCCGGGTCGTCCAGCTCGAACTCGTCGATGCAGATGAGGGTGGAGCCGCGGAGCAGGTCCACGGCGCCCGCATAGCCGAGCGCCCCGACGAGCGCGGTGTACTCGATGAAGGTGCCGAAGTACTTGGGCCCGGGCGCCTCGTGCCAGAGCGCGGCGAGGAGGTGCGTCTTGCCGACGCCGAAACCGCCGTCGAGGTAGACGCCCGGTTTCATCGCCTCCACCTTCTTGCGGCTGCGGCTGAACAGGCCCGCAGGGCGCTGCGGCTCCCACGTCTTGGCGAACAGCTTCAGCGTCGCCACGGCCTCCGCCTGCGACGGGTAGTCGTGGTCGGGCCGGTACGACTCGAAGGTCGCATGCTCGAACTGCGACGGCGGGACCAGGCTGGCGGCGATCTCGGCGCCCGTGATCTGGGGCGAACGGTCGGCGAGGCGGGGGAGGGCGCCGGTCTGCTCGAGGGTCATGGCGGGGTGTGCACCTTTGTGTCGAAGTCTTACCGCGGCCGTTGGGGGCCGCCTACGCTGGACGTAGATTCCAGTTCGTCGCAGGCTCTCCAGCCTATCCCTCGACGTGAGCCCATTCCCCGGGAGGACACCGCATGACCATCGAGACCGACCCGTCGCCCGAGTTCGCCGGCTACGCGCATCCGGAACGGCTGGTGAGCACCGAGTGGCTCGCCGCCCACCTGGGCGAACCGGGGCTCGTCGTCGTCGAGTCGGACGAGGACGTGCTGCTGTACGACACCGGCCACATTCCGGGGTCGGTCAAGATCGACTGGCACACCGACCTCAACGACCCCGTCGTGCGCGACTACGTCACTTCCGAGCGCTTCGCCGAGCTCCTCGGGTCGAAGGGCATCGCCCGTGACACCACGGTCGTCATCTACGGCGACAAGAACAACTGGTGGGCCGCCTACGCCCTCTGGGTGTTCACGCTGTTCGGGCACGAGGACGTCCGCCTCCTCGACGGCGGCCGCGACAAGTGGATCGCCGAGGGGCGCGAGCTCACCCGCGACGTCCCGCAGCCTTCCGCGGTCGACTACCCGGTCGTCGAGCGTGACGACACCGTGATCCGCGCCTTCAAGGAGGACGTGCTCGCCGCCCTGGGCACGCAGCCGCTCATCGACGTGCGCTCGCCTGAGGAGTACAGCGGCGAGCGGACCGAGATCCCCGGCTACCCGACGGAGGGCGCGCTGCGCGCCGGCCACATCCCGTCGGCGAAGTCCGTCCCGTGGGCGAAGGCCGCCGCACCGGACGCGACGTTCAAGCGCCGCGCCGAGCTGGAGGAGGTCTACCTCGACGGCGCCGGCCTGAAGCCGGGCGACGACGTCATCGCCTACTGCCGCATCGGCGAGCGCTCCAGCCACACCTGGTTCGTGCTCACCCACCTGCTCGGCTTCGAGAACGTCCGGAACTACGACGGCTCGTGGACGGAGTGGGGCTCGGCCGTGCGCGTCCCGATCGTCACCGGCGCCGAGCCGGGCGACGCCCCTTCGCGCTGATCCGACGTAGCCTGGAAGGGTGACTGAACTGACGGGCGCGCTCGCCGAGATCCGCGACGACTTCCAGGCGCTGGAGCAGAACGACCGGCTCCAGCTGCTGCTGGAGTTCTCGGACGAGCTGCCGGAGCTGCCGGAGCGCTACCGCGACCATCCCGACCTGCTGGAGCGGGTCGAGGAGTGCCAGGCGCCGGTGTTCATCTTCGTGGAGGTGGATGCGGACGGCATCGTGCACCTGTACGCGACCGCCCCGCAGGAGGCGCCGACGACCCGCGGGTTCGCATCCATCCTGGTGCAGGGCCTCGCGGGCCTGACCACCGACGAGGTGCTCGCGGTACCCGACGACTTCCCGCAGACCCTCGGCCTCACGCAGGCGGTGTCGCCGCTGAGGCTCCGGGGGATGTCGGCGCTCCTCGGCCGCGCGAAGCGGCAGGTGCGCGAGAAGTTGGCCGCCTAGGCGCCAGGGTCGCGGTTCGCGACCTCCAGCAGAACGTCGGCGTGACAGGGCACCCGGTTACCCTCCGAGTCGACGAGCGGGCACCAGCACGCCAGGTTCCTGCCCCCGAGCGCGGCGCGGATCTGCTCCGGATCCGGGTACCCCACCGCGTCGCGCTCTGCCGGGTCGTCGAGCATCGCGCGGAACGACGCGATCGCGCGCTCACGCCCGAGCTCGGCGATCGGGAAGGGGTTGCCCCACCTGGTCGGCCTGGCGACGACGACCGTGTTCTCGGGTTTCCGCCAGCCCTTGCGTCGGCTGAGCTGGATACGCTGTGGCGTCACGCCGCACCTCTTCTCGTTGTCGGAACCGCATACCCGCCGTTTCGCTACGCCTGCGCGGCGTATCGGCAGCGTCCCGAAACACAGTGTTTACACGCGGCAGGGATGCGTAACAACCGCGAAACACGAGCATCCACCCGCGGAAACCTCTCGGCCCGAAACTGGCTCCACCCCGAAACCCCATGAACCCGCGGGGCTTGTACAGAGAGGCAGATGATTCGCATGGTGCTCCACACAGCAGCGGACTACGCGGAGGCAGGGACGGTCAACGCCCTGTGGCTCCTCGTCGCCGCGGCCCTCGTCCTGCTGATGACCCCCGGCGTCGCCTTCTTCTACGGCGGCATGGTGCGCGCCAAGAGCGTCATCAGCATGATGATGATGAGCTTCGGCGCGATGGCCCTCGTCGGCGTCCTCTGGGTCGTCTACGGCTACGGCCTCAGCTTCGGCCCCGCCTCCATCCCGCACTTCCTCGGCACCCCGGACTGGTTCCTGTCGAGCCTGATGGGCAAGGACGGCATCACCCCGGACCTCGGCGGCCTCGCCTTCGCCGGCTTCCAGGCGACCTTCGCCATCATCACCGTCGCCCTGATCTCCGGTGCGATCGCCGACCGCGCCAAGTTCGGCTCCTGGATGGTGTTCGCGGGCATCTGGGTGACCGTCGTCTACTTCCCGGTGGCGTACTGGGTGTTCAACCTCGCCGACGGCTGGGCGCCGGCCGTGCTGCACGTGAACGACTTCGCGGGCGGCACCGCGGTGCACATCAACGCCGGTGCCGCGGGTCTCGCCCTTGCGCTCGTCCTCGGCAAGCGCGTCGGGTTCCAGAAGGGCATGTCGAAGCCGCACAACGTGCCGCTGACCCTCCTCGGTGCGGCCCTGCTGTGGTTCGGCTGGTTCGGCTTCAACGCCGGATCCGAGGCCGCGGTCGACGGCGTCGCCGCGATCGCCTGGATCAACACCCTCGCCGCCCCGGCAGCCGCGACCATCGGCTGGCTGATCGTCGAGAAGATCAAGGACGGCAAGCCCACGTCGATCGGCGCCGCGTCCGGCGCCGTCGCGGGCCTGGTCGCGATCACCCCGGCCTGTAACATCCTGACGCCGGGCTTCGCGATCCTCCTCGGTCTCGTCGCCGGTGCGGTCTGCGCCCTCGCCATCGACCTGAAGTTCCGCCTCGGCTTCGACGACTCGCTCGACGTGGTCGGCATCCACCTCGTCGGCGGCCTCATCGGTACCCTCTGGATCGGCATCTTCGGCTTCACCCACATGTACGACAGCGCGGGCAAGGCGACGGACCAGTTCTCCAGCCTCCTCTACGGCGGCAGCTTCTACCAGCTGTTCGTGCAGGCGGTCGGCGCGTTCTCGGTCCTGATCTACTCGTTCGTCCTGGCCTACGCGATCGGCTGGATCATCCAGAAGACGATGGGCTTCCGGATCAAGAACGAGGACGAGCTGGCCGGCGTCGACACCGTCGTCCACGGCGAGGAGGGCTACGCGCTCGAGACGGTCTGACCCTCCACTTCCCGTAACGGACGGGGCGTCGCCTGCGGGCGGCGCCCCGTCCGTCCGTCGTCGGCGCGAACGCTCGCTAGGGTGAGGGGGTGATTCCGGTTCGAGGGAGCACCGCGGCGCAGGCCACGCCCGACCAGGTGGATTCGCTGCTGCTGTTCTTCTGCGGCGCGCTCGTGCTGCTCGCCGCGTTCGGGCTGGCGTTCTACGTCGGCGGCCTCGGCGGTCGTGCCCGCGCCGCGCGCGCGTTCCGGTTCGTGCTGCTCGGCGTCGCGGTCACCGTCATCCTCTCCGTCGCCGGGGGCTACGGGATGGTCGCCGGCTCCCCGCTGATCGGGCACCTGATCGGCGTGCCGGACGTCGGCCTGGCGTCCCTGACCGGGGCCGGGGCGGCCCCCACATCCGCCTATCCGCTCGCCCGGGCCGGGTACGTCGTCGCCGTGCTGGTGCTGTGCGCGGGCATCGTCGCGGTGGCCGTCTCGTCGCGGCTCACGCTCCGCGCCTGGGTCGTGTTCACCGTCCTGTGGCTGCCGCTGGTGCTCTTCCCGGTCGCGTACGGGGTGTTCTCGCTCGACGACGGCTGGGCGGTCGCCGCGCTGAAGGTCGTCGACTTCGGCGGCGCCCTACCGATCGTCGCCGCCGGCGGGAGCGCGGTGGGCGTGCTCCTCGCGTGCGGGCGCGGCGAGCACCAGCCGCCGCGTCCGGTCACGCCGGGGC
>JAEWJG010000239.1 GCA_023386675.1 Actinomycetes bacterium | reverse complement strand
GGCGTGCGCTGCTCAGCGACGGCGACACCTCCAGCATGTGCGCGCCCAGGATGCGCTCGTCGCCGGGCGTGAGGTCGTAGGTGTAGTCCTCCATCAGGGATGCGCCGCCCGGCAGTCCGGCGCCCATCACGTTCGCGGCGCGCACCAGGATCGCGGTCTTCCAGTCGCCCTCAGCGCCGAAGCCGTAGCCCTCGGCCATGAGGCGCTGCACGGCGAGGCCGGGCAGCTGCTTCAGTGCACCGAGGTCCTCGAAGCTGGTGGTGAAGGCGCAGAAGCCGCCCTCCTCCAGGAACGACCGCAGGCCCAGTTCGATCGCGGCGCCGTCCCGCAGCGACGCGTGCCGGTCGCCGCCGCGGCGCAGCTCGGGCGCGACGTCGTACAGCTCCTCGTACTCGGCGACCAGGGCGTCCACGTCGGCATCCGTCGCCGCGGCCACCGCCTCGGCCAGGTCGTTCACGCCCCAGGTGTTCACCTGCACGCCGAACACGAGCTCCGCCTCGGTCTTGTCGCCCTCGGTCACCGCGACGAAGCGCATGTTGTCGCCGAAACGGGCGAGCTTGAGCGAGCGGGTGGCCGCCCACCCGGCCGCGGCGCGCATCCACGTGCCGATACGCGAGGTGACCGTGGGGTTCGAGACGTGCCCGACCACCGTCGTGCGCGGCACGGCGAGCCGGGTCTGGATGTACCCGAACTCCCGGTCGCCGTGGGCCGCCTGGTTGAGGTTCATGAAGTCGAAGTCGATCTCGCCCCACGGAAGCTCGACGTTCGCCTGCGTGTGGAAGTGCAGCAGCGGCTTCTGCAGGGCGTCGAGTCCGGCGATCCACATCTTCGCGGGGCTGAACGTGTGCATCCACGCGACGAGTCCGATGACGGCGTCGTCGGCGTTCGCCTCCAGCATCGTGCGGCGGATGGCGTCGGAATCGGTCAGCACCGGCTTCCAGACCACGCGCACGGGCACGTCGGGGGCGGCGCCGAGCTGGTCGGCGATCGCGCGCGACTGGTCGGCGACCTGCGCGAGCGTCTCGGGGCCGTACAGGTGCTGGCTGCCGGTGAGGAACCAGACCTCGTAGCCGTCGAGGGAGGTGGTGAGCTTCGGCATCAGGAGAGGGTTCCTTCCGGGGACTGTCCGTAGACGTTCTGGTAGCGGTCGAAGAGGCGGTCGATAGCCTCCGGGGGGATGGGGACGAGCGGGCCGCCCTGGCGGGCGAGGTGGACGGTGCGGGCGACGTCCTCGGCCATCACGGCGGCCTTGACGGCGTCGCGCGCGTCCCGGCCGATGGTGAAGACGCCGTGGTTCTGCATGAGCACGGCGCGGCTGCGGTGGCCGGTCAGCGTCTGGACGATGCCGCGGCCGATGGAGTCGTCGCCGATGATCGCGAACGGCCCGACGGGGATGTCGCCGCCGAACTCGTCCGCCATCGCGGTGATGACGCACGGGATGGGCTCGGCCCGTGCCGCCCACGCGGTGGCGTAGGTGGAATGCGTGTGGACGACGCCGCCGACCTCCGGCATGTTGCGGTACACGTAGGCATGGGCCGCGGTGTCGGACGAGGGTGACCGGTCACATCCGAGCGAGCCGGGGACCACCTCGCCGTCGAGCGTGCACAGGATCATGTTCTCGGGCGCGAGGTCGTCGTAGTCGACACCGCTCGGTTTGATGACGAACAGCTCCTCGCCGGGAACGCGGCCGGAGACGTTGCCGCCGGTCCAGACGACGAGGCCGTACCGCACCAGCTCGGCGTGCAGCGCGGCGACCTGCTCGCGCACGGCGCGCACGGCGGGGGTCTCTCGGGGGGTCATGCGGGGGCTCCTTCCACGGGGAGGGCGTCGACGGCGGCCCGCTCGACGGCGAGGCCGGATCGGTAGCGGTCGAGGAACCGGCCGAACCCGGCCACATCGCCCGGATGAGCAGTGGTGGTCTCGAAGGCGAAGCCGCCGAAGACGCGGTGCTGGAGGTACGCGTCCAGTCCGGTGCCCTCCGCCGCGGCCGGGAGGTAGGCAGCGAGGACCGCGATGCCCCACGCGCCGCCCTCCGAGGCGGTGTCGGCGACGGACACGGGAGCGTCGAGCGCGCCGGCGAGGAACCGCTGGGCCACGCCCGCAGTGCGGAACAGCCCGCCGTGGGCGAACATCCGGTCGAGCGCCACGCCCTCGTCGTGGAGGACGCGCATCCCGAGCGCGAGCGTGCCGAACACGCTGTAGAGCTGGGCGCGCGCGAAGTTGGCGAGCGTGAGGCGGCTGTCGGGGGTGCGGACGACGAGCGGACGACCCTCGGCGAGCCCGGCGATCGGCTCGCCGGCGAGGTGGTTGTAGGCGAGGAGACCGCCCGCGTCGGCGTCGCCGGCGAGCGCCTCCCGGAACAGGGTCTCGTAGACGGCATCGGTCGACAGCGGGCTGCCCGAGGCCTCGGCGAAGCGGCCGAAGAGCCCCGCCCATCCCGCCAGCTCGCTCGCGCCGTTGTTGCAGTGCACCATCGCGACGAGGTCGCCGGCGGTGGTGGTGACGAGGTCGAGCTCGTGGTGGACGGAGG
>JAEWJG010000191.1 GCA_023386675.1 Actinomycetes bacterium | reverse complement strand
GCCGCCTGCACCGCGCGCTGCACCGCCTCGGGCGTCGCCGGGCGCTCGACGCGCTGCGGCCGCACCGCCTCGGTCCGCGCCCAGTTGCGCCAGAGGCCGCCGACCGCCGTCACAGGAAGACCTTCCCCTCGCCGCGATAGGTCCTCGCTTCGCCGACGACGCGCGCGCGTCCCTCCACGGTGTCGACGAGGTGGAAGCCGTCGACGTGCTCGCTCAGCTCGCCCGACTTGGTGTGCCGCAGCCAGACCCGGTCGCCGATCCGCAGCACCCCGGCTGCCGCCCCGGTGAGCGGGCTCTGCACCTCCCCCGCCATCTCGCGGGCCACCATCGACAGCCCGGTCGGCCACTCCACCTTGGGGAGTCGGTCGGCTCCGGGGGGTCCGGAGGCGATCCAGCCCCCGCCGAGCAGCACGGCCGTCTCGGGATTGGGACGCCGTACGACCGAGAGGGCGAAGGACGCGGCCGGTGCGGGCTTGAACGCGCGGTAGGTGTCGAACAGATGGCCGCCGAACAGGCCGCTCCCCGCGGCGATCTCGGTGACCGACGGGTCGGACGCGGTGAACTCCAGCGAACCCGTCCCTCCTCCGTTGACGAACTCCAGGTCCGCGACGGCGCGCACGGCGGCGACGGCCTCGCCACGGCGGGAGAGCAGCTCCTCGCGCGAGTTCTTCTGCATCCACCGCAGGGTCGCGCCCCAGGCGGGCTTGCCGGGCGGGTTGTCGCCCTGGCCGGCGATCTGCGCCTCGTAGCCCATCATCCCGACCAGGGCGAAGCCCGGCCGCCGCGCGATCGTCTCGGCCAGTTCGCGCGCCGCGGGCGCAGAGTGCACCGGGGAGCGGAAGACGCCGACGTGACCGAGCACCGGGGCGAGCCACGAGGAGTCGAGCTCCAGGCACAGGCGGAGCGTCTCGCGCTCTGCCGGGGCCACGACCGCATCGATGAAGTCCAGGTGCGCCACCGAGTCGATCATCAGGGTGACCCGCGCAGCGAGCTCGGGCGAGGCCGCGAGCCGGCGGAGCGCCGCACGGTCGGCGGTCGGGTAGCCGACCACGACGTCCTCGATCGGCGGGTGCTCCTCATCCCCCTCGGCCAGCCACAGCGCCTCGGGCAGCGTGTACGCGAGCACGCCCGCGTACCCGGGCAGCGCGAGCACGGCATCCAGCACCGACCGCACCCGCACCGACTTCGACGCGACCCGGATGGCCTTGGCGGGCTGACCGGTGCCGCCTCGGGCCGCCCGGCGCAGCATGTCGTGCGCGTTGTGCCGCAGCGCGGGCAAGTGCAGCACACCCAGCGGCGGGTCGAGCCGGGCAGTGGCGGCCGAGAGCGAGGGCCAGAAGGCGTCCGGCGCGGTCCAGGTCCGCTCCGCGGCGACGGGAGGAGTGGAAAGGTCGAGGTCGGTCACTAGCGCACCGCTTTCACTCGGGCGACCGCGAGCGCACCCGCGAACGCGAACAGGGCGGAGAGGACGAACAGCCCGGCGAACCCGCCGAGCGCCGCGACGATCATCGCGCCGAACAGCGGGGCGACCGCCTGCGGCACGGCGAGCGCGATGTTCATGATCCCCAGGTCTTTGCCGCGGGTCTCCGGGTCGGGCAGGACCTGGGTGGCGAGCGCCTGATCAACGCTGAGGAAGCAGCCGTAGCCGAGGCCGAGCAGCGCCGCAGCGACGAACGCCACCGACAGGTCGGGCACGAACGCGAGCAGCAGCGCAGCGACGCCCTGCACCGCCGACGACGCCCAGACGAACGCCTTGCGGCGGCCGAGACGGTCGGAGAGCCGCCCGAGCACGAGCGACGCGACGATCACGAACACCATGTAGATGAGGATCAGGATGAGCAGGTCGTCGTCGGCGTGCGGGTCGCGCAGCCCGAACTCGAGGAAGTACAGCAGCAGCGACGTGCCGAACGCGTTGCCGAAGTTGACGAGCACCCGGCTGAGCAGCGTCCAGCCGAAGTCGGGATGCGCGCGCGGGCTGATCCACAGCCCTTCGATGACGCCGCGCGCGGTCATCGGCTCCCGCAGCTCGCGCGGGAGCACCGCATCCGGCAGGAAGAGGAACGGCAGCACGAGAAGCAGCAGGAGCACCGCCATCGCGGTGTAGCCGACGACCGCTCCGACGAAGGCGTAGGTGACCAGCGCGACGCCGAGGATGATGCCGATGGCCTGCGGCGCGCTGATCCACCCGCTGACGTAGCCGCGCTGGTCCACGGGCACCTGGTCGCTGATCGTGGCGGTGAGGGCGGCGGTCAGGATGCAGAAGCCGGTCAGTGCGAGCGACCAGAACACGCCCATCCCGACGATGCTGGTCTGCAGGCCGAGCAGCACCAGCGAGACGGCGAACACGAGCGCGCCTGCGGCGATCCACGGGCGGCGGCGGCCGAACCGGCTCGTCGTGCGGTCGGAAAGCGCGCCGGTCAGCGGATAGGCGATGATCGCGCAGACGCCGGAGATGCCGGAGATCACGCCGAAGGCGATGACGTTCTCCACCCAGTCGGTGGTGTTCAGCTGCGCCTGCACCTGGTCGGGCAGGAGCTTCTGGATGGGCGCGAGCTGCGCCATCCACACCCCGAGCCAGGCGACGGCGAAGGCTGCGATCCAGCGCCCGGGGACCTTGCGCGTGGGCTCGGCGAAGACGGCCGGCGTCTCGGTGTGCGTCATCGGGTACCTGCGTTCTCGGTGGACGGGGCGGGGGTGTGGACGGGGACGGGCGCCGCGAGGGCGGCCAGGGCGTCGGCGGCGACGTCCATGGTCGCGGCGGCGGCGGCGTCGTCGCGGGTGACGAGCCAGCCGACGGTGAGGCCGTCGGTGAACGAGACGAGGATGCGGGCGACCTCGGCAAGAGGGCGGGTCCAGTGACTCCCGGTCAGCCGGGCGGCTTCGGCGGCCGCGTGCGCGGCGAGCTCGTGGTAGCGGGCGTACTGGCGGCGCGCCAGCGGCTCGAAGCCGGGCTCGCGGAGCGCCCACTGCGTGAGCTCCAGCATGGCCTTCTCGCGGTCGGGATCGGCGCGGACGCCGTCGAAGTAGTGCTGCAGGCCGGCGCGGAGCACCTCGCGCATGGCCGGTGCCTCCGTGTCCACGCGTGCCGCAGCGGTCAGGATGGGGTCGAGGTCGCGCTGCTCGCCCGCGACCGCGGCCTCGATCAGCTCGGCCATCAGCTCGTCGCGCGAGGCGAAGACGTAATGGAAGCTCGCGAGCGGCATCCCCGCCTCCGCCACGATGCGCCGGGTCGTCGCCGCGGCGACCCCGTCGCGCGCGACCACACGGAGCGCGGCCTGCACCAGCGCCGTGCGCCGGTCCGCCACCGGGATGCGCGTCATCCGGTCTCCTCGGGTTCTGCCGCGCTCCGTCGCGCGGGAGAAAGTGGGACAGTCGTCCCACATCACAGTATGCCGTAAACAACGGCGATTCGTTTGACAGCGACCGCCGACACCCCCTGGAATGGGGTGGAATGCGGGGATTTCTGAGCGACGTGTCACCACCAGTCCGGCCACGGGGGTCGATCGGACTGGTGTCCTTCGCGAGCGTCGCCGCCCTCGTCGCCCTGCTCTTCAGCGCGATCGGACTGATCGGGGACGCTCCGCCCGCAGCCGCCTCCGCCAGCTCCACCGCAGTATCCAGCACCGCAGCATCCAGTACCGCAGCGTCCCGCACCGCAGTATCCGGCAGCGCAGCAT
>JAEWJG010000143.1 GCA_023386675.1 Actinomycetes bacterium | reverse complement strand
TCAGGAGCGCGATCGACGCATCCCCTAGGATGTGGCGCTATGGGGATGGAAGCGGCGCCGGTCCGCGCGTCGGCGATCCCGGGGCCGGAGGTCGGGACCGTGCGCCGGGTGCTCCGCAGCCCCCTCGCGCTGTGGATCGCGTTCCTCCTCGTGCATCTCATCGTCAGCGGTCTCGCCCTCGACCAGGGCAAGGGCCTCGGTGACGTCTTCCTCGTCTACAAGCCGTGGGCGCAGCTGGCGTCCCAGGGCACGCAGATCGTCGGAGTGAACTCGGACTGGGTGTACCCGTTCGGCGCGCTCGTCCCGATCATGCTGCCGCTGCTGTTCGGCGACGGCGGGTACGTGTGGGCCTGGCTCAACATGGTGATGCTGCTCAACGCGGCCGCCTTCGCCGTGCTCATCGTCGGGCGCGAGCCGCGACGACTGGTCGCCGCCTGGTGGTGGCTGGGCTTCCTGCTGCTGCTCGGGCCGATCGCCGTCGGGCGACTGGATGCGGTGTCCGCGTCCCTCGCCATCGTCGGCCTGCTCTGGCTCACCCTGCACGAGCGTGCGGCGGTCGTCGTGCTGACCGCCGCGACCTGGATCAAGGTGTGGCCGGCCGCCATCCTGCTCGCCGCCGTCGTGGCGCTCAAATCGCGGTGGCACATCGTGCTCGTGGCGGTCGTCACCTCGGCCGTCGTCGCCGCGGTGCCGCTGATCTTCGGGGCCGGGTGGCACCTCCTGAGCTTCATCACCATGCAGACGGACCGCGGTCTGCAGATCGAGGCGCCGGTGAGCACGATCTGGATGTGGCAGGCCGCCTTCCACGTGCCCGGCGCCGAGGTCTACTACGACCGGCAGCTGCTCACCTTCCAGGTGAGCGGCAGCGGGACGGGGATCGCCGGGAGCCTGATGAACCCGCTGTTCGCCCTGACCGCCGTCATCGTGACGCTGATCGGGGTGCGGGCACTCCGCCGCGGGACGCCGTACACCCGCATCCTGCCGGAGCTGTCGCTCGCGCTCGTGACCGCGTTCATCGCCTTCAACAAGGTGGGATCGCCGCAGTACGTGGTCTGGCTCGCGGCTCCCGTCGTGATCGGGCTCGCGTACCAGGGTCGCGGGTTCAAGACGCCGGCCATCCTGGTGCTGATCACCGCGGCGCTGACGCAGGTGTTCTATCCGTTCCTGTACGGCTACCTGCTGGTGCCGGACCCGGCCATGGTGGCGGTGCTGACCGCGCGGAACCTGATGTATTTCGTCGTCCTGGGCTGGACGATCGTCGCGCTGTGGCGCAAGCGGCACCGCCAGGAGGCGGCCGGCGACCTCGTGCCCGCGCACGCGTGGCCGTTCCGCTCGGCGCCCGGCGCGCACGCGGAGCCGATCGGCGGCGACCCGCGCTGAGGCCGGGTGTCCGCTTCCCTGGCCAGCGGCCCCGAGAAGGTGACATCATCGGAGGGCCTGTCCATCCCGTCGAAGGGGGAATCATGCTGGTGGCGTTCTCGGTGGCCCCGAGCGGTGGAGAAGGGGCCGACGCGTCGGTGCACGATGCGGTCGCCGCGGCGGTGCGCGTGGTGCGCGAGTCGGGCCTCCCGAACCACACCGACGCGATGTTCACGACCATCGAGGGGGAGTGGGACGAGGTCTTCGACGTCGTCCGGCGCGCCACGGAGGCGGTCGGCCGGTTCGGCACGCGCGTCTCACTCGTGCTGAAGGCCGACATCCGCCCGGGTTACACCGGTGAGCTCGACGGCAAGGTGCAGCGGCTCGAGGCGGCGCTGGAGCAGGGGGAGTGACGTGGATCTGAACACGATCGTCCTCGCGGTGGTGGGGGTGCTGATCTACCTGACGCCGCTGCTCGCGCTCATCGCCGTGCTCATGGGCGGTGTGCTGCTCGGCTGCGTCATCGTCGCGATCGTCGGAGCCGTCCGCACCGGCGTCGCCCGCCCGGAGGAGACCCGGGACGTGGACGTCGCCGAGTTCTTCGAGCAGGAGTCCGCCGCGGCGATGGCCACGGGTCGAAACGATTCGATATAGACTCGGCGGGTGACCCCGATTCTCGACGGGCCGACGACGATGTCGTCGGCCCGTATTCGTCTTGCTCTACTGGCGCTCGCCCTCGGCGGCTTCGGCATCGGCTCCACCGAGTTCGTCGCGATGGGCTTGCTGCCCAACATCGCGCACGACCTGCTGCCGCAGCTCTACGCGACGTCGCCTGACGACGCGAACGCCCAGGCGGGCTGGATCATCTCCGCCTACGCGCTCGGAGTGGTCGTGGGCGCTCCGACGATCGCTGCCGTCGCCGCGCGCTGGCCGCGTAAGAAGCTGCTGCTCTGGCTCCTGGTCGCCTTCACGGTCGGCACGATCGCGTCGGCCGTCGCGCCGACCTTCCAGCTGGTGATGCTCGCCCGCTTCGTCTCGGCGCTGCCGCACGGCGCGTACTTCGGGATCGCGTCGCTGGTGGCCGCCTCCTTGATGGGCCCGGGCAAGCGCGGCCGCGGGGTCGCCTTCGTGCTCTCCGGCCTGACGATCGCGAACGTCATCGGCGTCCCGGCGATCACCTGGATCGGGCAGCACGACGGCTGGCGCATCGCGTACCTCGTCGTCGCCGCGATCTTCGCGCTGACCTTCGTCGCCGTGGCGTTCCTCGTACCGTGGCAGGCCGGCGACGCAAGGGCGACCATGCGGAACGAGCTGCGCGCGTTCACCCGCCTGCAGGTCTGGCTGGCGCTGCTGATCGGCGCGATCGGCTTCGGCGGGTTCTTCGCCGTCTACACGTACATCGCGCCCATCGTCACCACGGTGACAGGGATGCCGGAGGCCACGGTGCCGCTCGTCCTGATCGTCGCCGGGCTCGGCATGACCGTCGGCAACATCCTCGGCGGACGCGCAGCCGATCACAGCGTCAAGACCAGCATGCTGCTGTTCTTCGCGATCCTGCTCGTCGGGCTCGCCGCGCTCTGGCTGACGGCGGCGACCATCGTCGGCCTGGTCGTGTCGGTGTTCGTGGTGGCCGGCGCGTGCTCGGCGCTCTCGCCGACCATCCAGACCCGGCTGATGGATGTCGCGCACGACAGCCAGTCGATCGCCGCCGCGCTGAACCACTCGGCGCTGAAC
>JAEWJG010000132.1 GCA_023386675.1 Actinomycetes bacterium | reverse complement strand
GACCGGAGGTGGAGGAGATCGTGCGGTTCATCCGTCACGCGCCGCTGCGGCGGATGCTGCGGCCGTCGTACCGCATCGTGTTCCGGGCCGCCGTATCCACTCTGGAGCCACGGCACCGGACCATGCTCGGCCTGCCGCCGACGGCCGCCGAACGCCTGCTGCCCGTGCACGCGGCGACCGGTGTGGTGCTGCGCGGATCGCAGGTCCTGCTGGGCCCGCAGACGCAGGCGGAGCTCGCGGCCCGACGCCGGCTGGCCCGGCTCGCCGCGTCCTGACGCGCTGCGCCGACCGTCCGGGTGCGGCAGGATGAGGTCATGCACGACGACGTGACCGAACGCACCCGCACCGTCACCTGGCAGGACCCGGCGCCCGGCGTCGCCGTCATGCCCACCGTGAGCGGGCTCGACTACCTGCGGTCGATGATCCGCGGGGAGCTGCCGCCGCCTCCCATCACCGAGCTGATGCGGATGACGCTCATCTCGGCCGACCCGGGCACGGCCACCTTCGTCTGCGAGCCGGACGAATCGCACTACAACCCGATCGGGACGGTGCACGGCGGATTGGTCTGCACGCTGCTCGACTCGGCGCTGGGCTGCGCGGTGCAGACCACGCTGCCGCAGGGCCAGGGCTACACGTCGATCGAGATCAAGGTCAACTATCTGCGGCCCGTCTACGCGCACACCGGGCAGCTGACCTGCGTCGCCACCGTCACGAAGCCAGGCAACCGGGTGGCGTTCGCGGACGGCGTCGTCACCGACGCGTCCGGTAAGACGGTCGCGACGGCGACGGGATCGCTCCTCGTCTTCCCGATCGGGGGCTGAGCTACTTCGCCTGGCCGGCGAGCAGCTGGTCGCGCACCGGGTGTTCGCAGCGTCCGTACACTGTGGCGGTGGACTTCCTCGAGCGTCTCACGCGATTCAACGATCAGCACCCTTGGTCGCACAATGATGCGTACACCGGATTCATCCTCCGGCATGCGAGAGAGGTGAAGCGGCGCGGCGGTCGCACGAGTGTCGACGTGGGCTGCGGAACGGGTGACCTGTTGCAACGCCTCGCACGCGTCTTCCCGACCGTGATCGGGATCGAGCCGAACAAGCAGGTGGCTCTCGTTGCGGCTCGGCGAGTGGGGCGAAACGCCGCACGAGTCGAGGCGCGCCCATTCGGCGACGAGCCGTCAGCGGCCTACGACTTCATCAGCTTCGTCGCTTCGATTCATCACATGCCGCTTCGGGCAGCGTTGCTGGGCGCTCGTGCGGCGCTTCGCCCATCCGGCAGGCTCGTCGTCGTCGGCATCGCGCGAGAGACGGACGGTAAATGGCGATCGCTTCTGTCCCTGGCGCTCAATCCCCTCATCGGGTTCGCGCGTCACCCTGCTCGAGCGACCGCACTGCCGACGAGGATGACGGCGCCGACGGCAGAAGCGACCGAAACGTTCGAGGAGATCAGAGCCATCATGAGCGACGTGCTTCCCGGCGTCCGGATGCGCAGGCGGCTCTTCTGGCGCTACACCGCGGTGTGGCTCGCTGCGGAGAGGTGAGGACGTCGGTTCTCGGGATGGTCCGGCGCGGATCGCTCCTCGTCTTCCCGATCGGGGGGCTGAGCTACTTCGCCTGGCCGGCGAGCAGCTGGTCGCGCACCTTGCGGCGGATGACCTTGCCGACGATCGACCGCGGCAGCTCCTCCACCTGGTAGACGTGCTTCGGCACCTTGTACGGCGTCAGGCAGTCGCGGCCGTAGGCGCGGATCGCCTCCTCGTCGAACGACGCGCCCTTCTCCATGACGACCGCGGCCACGACGTCCTCGCCGCCGCGGCGGTGGGGGACGCCGACCACGGCGACGTCCGCGACGCCCGGGAACGAGCGCAGCGCATCCTCCACCTCCGTCGGGGAGACGTTGAAGCCGCCGGTGACGATGAGCTCCTTGATGCGGTCGACGATGCGGACGAAGCCGTCATCGTCCATCGTCACGATGTCGCCGGTGCGGAACCAGCCGTCGCCGGTCAGCACCTTCGCGGTCTCGTCGGGCTTGCGCCAGTAGCCGGAGAACACCTGCGGGCCGCGGGCGAGCAGCTCGCCCTCCTCACCGAACGGGCGGTCGACCGAGGGGTCGTCCGGGTCGGCGACCCGCAGCTCGGTGCTCGGCAGCGGCAGGCCGACCGTGCCCGCCTTGCGGGTCGCGCCGACCGGGTTCGCCATGAGCACGGGGGAGCACTCGGAGAGCCCGTAGCCCTCGACGAGGTAGCCGCCGGTCTTCTCCTCCCAGAGGTCGACGATGCCCTGCGGCAGGCTCATCGCGCCGGAGATGGCGATGTCGATGCCCGACAGGGACACCTTCCGCTTCTCGGCCGCCTGCACCAGTCGCTCGTAGATCGGCGGCACCGCGGGCAGGAACGTCGCGGGATGCTTCTTGACCACATCCAGCACCAGGTCCGGATCGAACTTCGGGAACAGCACGAGGCGCGCGCCCATGCTCATCGCGAAGGTGAGGCAGAGCGTCAGCCCGTAGGCGTGGAACAGGGGCAGCACCGCGTAGACGACGGAGGTGCCGCGCTCGATGGTGGGCACCCAGGCGCGCGCCTGCGCGGCGTTCACGGTCAGGTTGGCGTGGCTGAGCATGGCGCCCTTGGGCCGGCCGGTGGTGCCCGAGGTGTACTGGATGAGCGCGAGGTCGTCGCGCTCGGGCCGCGGGTACGAGGCCTTCAGCTTGCGGGAGGCCACCAGCGAGTCCCACACGACGGTTCCGGTCACCTTCGCGGTCAGCTGCTCGCGCGCGGTGCGGGCCGCCTTCACCGGGAGGCGCAGGGCGAACCGCTTCGAGGCGGGCATGGCCCGGGTCAGGTCGACCGAGACGATGGTCTTCACGCCGAGGTCGGCGGGCAGCTCCTGCACCGTCTTCGCGACCTTGTCCCAGACGATCGCGACGGTGGCGCCATGGTCCTCGAACTGGTGGCGGAGCTCGCGGGGCGTGTACAGCGGGTTGTGCTCGACGACGACCGCGCCGAGACGCAGCACCGCGTAGAAGGCGGCGACGTGCTGGGGGCAGTTCGGCAGCACGAGCGCGACCCGGTCGCCCTTCGAGACGCCCAGCTTGCGCAGGCCCTCGGCCGCGCGGGCGATCTGGTCGCCCAGCTCGGCGTAGGTGGTCGTGGCGCCGAAGAACTCCAGCGCGACGTGCCTGCCGTACGTCTTCACCGACTCGTCGATGAGGTGGGGGAGGGAGCCCTCCGGCACGTCGACCTCGGCGGGGACGTCCGGTGCGTAGCCGTGCACCCACGGCTTTGCGCTGTACGGGGACTGATCGCTGGTCACGTCGCTGGTCACGCGCAAAGCCTACGCGGAGGCTGCCGCGGCCCGCACCGCATCCTCGATGGGGGTCTCCCCGGAGACGACCTCCCACTGGTGGCCGACGGTCGAGGGCTCGTGCAGCACGAGGGCGATGAGGCGGGCGACGTCCTCTCGCGCGATGCTGCCGCGGGGGACGCTGTCGCCCAGCTGGATGCGGCCGGTTCCCTCCTCGGTGGTGAGGCCGCCCGGACGCAGGATGGTCCACTCCAGCCCCGAGTCGCGCAGCACCGCATCCGCATCGCGCTTCGCCTCCACGTACGCCTTCCACACCGGGTCGGCGTCGTCGACCGGTGCGTCGACGCCCCAGGCCGAGACCTGCACGAAGCGGCGGATGCCGGCCTGCTTCGCCGCCTCCTGCGACTTCACCGACCCGCCGTAGTCGACCGTGCGCTTGCGCTCGATGCCGGAGCCGCCGCCCGCCCCTGCGGTGAACACGACGGCGTCACACCCCTCGATGGCCGCGGCCAGCGCATCCGCCCCGGACTTCTCGATGTCGAGCAGGACGCCCTCGCCGCCGAGGCGGTAGACGTCCTCGGCGTGCTCGTCGCTCCGCACGACGCCGACGAAGTCGTCGCCGAGGTCGTAAAGCACCCGCATGAGCTGCTGGGCGACTTTTCCATGGGCACCGATGATCGCGACTCGAGTCATGCCACCATCCTTCCACCGGTTGCATGCCGCGCGGGATGTGCGGGACGGACTGTGGAGAACGGATGCACAGATGGAGGCGACACGCGTCCGCCGGGCGCGAACGCTCTGGGCTGCAGGCGCGCGCTCTGTTAGCGTCGACTCCATGACCGCCCTCATCGAGCTCCTCGGACGCGCTGCCGCGTCCGTCGTCGGCTCGCTGGGCGCTGGTTCCTTCGGAGCGGGCGGCGGCACCGCCGGGCTCGTGGCGCTGGCCGGTGT
>JAEWJG010000066.1 GCA_023386675.1 Actinomycetes bacterium | reverse complement strand
GCTCGACGCCTGGCCGGCGCAGGGGCTGCTGTCGGCGGACGACCTGCTCGCCACGCCCCCGCCGCCCGCGCTCGCGCCGGTGCCGGATACGGAGCGCCGCTTCACCGACCGGCTCGCGGCCGAGCGCGCGTTCGAGTCCGTCACCGCGGTCTCCGAACTGCTGGCCGAGCTCGGCCGTGAGGGTGGGCGTCGGCTGCAGAAGGGCGGCCTGGCGCTGCCGGCCGTGAAGCGCCTCGCCGAGGCCCTGTCGCTGGAGGCCGACATCGTCCCGGTCGCTCTGTCCGCCGCCGAGCGCGCCGGGCTGGTCGCCGTGGACGGCGGGATGTGGCTGCCCACCGACGCCGCATCCGCGTGGAGCCACTCCCCCACTCCCGAACGCTGGCGCGCCCTCGCGGCCGCGTGGCTCGACGCGCTCCCGGCCGATCTTCGCGCGCTACTCGCCCTGCGCAGCCGCGCCGCCTGGGGCGACAGCCTGCGGGAGCACGTCGCGTGGCTGTATCCCGCAGCGGTCGAGGAGGCGCAGGACCGGGTGGAGGCGCACACGCGGCTCGCCGAATGGCTGGGCATCACGGCGCATCAGGCGCCGAGCTCGGCCGGGACCGCTCTGGTCGAGGAGGGTCCGGATGCGGCGACCGCGGTGATGGCGGCGCAGTTCCCGGCCGAGGTCGACCGGGTGTACCTGCAGCACGACCTGACGATCGTGTCGCCCGGGCCGCTTGCTCCCGAGATCGAGTCGCGCCTGCGCGGGCTGGCGGAGCTGGAGTCGCGGGCGCTGGCATCCACCTTCCGCATCTCGGCGGCGTCGGTCGATCGCGCGCTGACCGCGGGCGAGACGGCGGAGGGCATCCGCGCGTTCCTCGCATCCATCTCGCTGACCGGGCTGCCGCAGCCGGTCGACTACCTCATCCAGGATGCGTCGGAGCGGCATGGCCGCGTGCGCGTGCACGAGGTGGCCGGCCCGGAGGGCGTGCGGTCGGCGGTGCGGTCCGACGACGCGACGCTCCTGCGGACCATCCAGGTGGACCAGGCGCTCGGATCGCTGCGCCTCGCGCCGGGCGGCAACGGCGAGCTTGTCAGCCGGTTCCCGCGGGATGTGGTGTTCTGGGCGCTCAGCGACGCGCGGTACCCGGTCGTGGCGGAGGACGCGGAGGGAACCGAGATCACCCTGCGGCGGCAGCGCATCGCGCATCCCGCCGCGGGCGAGGCACAGGATCGGGACGCCGAGCTGGTCGCGCGGCTGCGGCAGGCTGAGGCGGAGGCCGGCGACGACACCGGTGAGCGCTGGCTGGCGCGGCAGCTCGACATCGCGGTGCGCGCGCGGCAGCCGATCGTGATCGAGGTCGCGATGCCCGACGGCCGGGTCGTCGACTACCTGTTGGAGCCGACCGGGGTCGGCGGCGGACGCCTGCGCGGTCGGGACCGTGCGGCCGACATCGAGCGCACCCTCCCGCTGTCGAGCGTCCGCGGCGTCCGTCCCGCGCCCGAATCCGCTTCCTGAGCCGAACCTCTCCCGCTGAAGTGCAGCTCGTTGCGGAGTCCGGCGGCGTGTCGACCGCAACTAGCTGCACTTCGATAAGGGGGCACAGGCGCAGGGCGTAGGCTGGTCAGCTATGTCGGATGGCCCCCTGATCGTTCAGAGCGACCGCACCGTGCTGCTCGAAGTGGCGCACCCGGATGCGGAGGACGCGCGGCACGACCTCGCCGTCTTCGCCGAGCTGGAGCGCGCGCCTGAGCACATCCACACCTACCGCATCACGCGGCTCGGCCTGTGGAACGCCCGCGCCGCCGGCCACACCGCAGAGGACATGCTCGGCACGCTGGAGCGGTACTCGAAGTTCCCCATCCCGCAGACGGTGTCGGTGGATGTGTCCGAAACCGTCGCGCGCTACGGCCGCCTGGTCATCGAGCGCGACGACGAGGGGACGCTGCTGCTGCGCTCCGACGACCTCGCGGTGCTGACCGAGGTCGCGAGCGCCAAGCGCATCTCCCCGCTGCTGCTGGAGCGCCGCGACGACGAGACGTTCGTCGTGGAGGCGTGGGCGCGCGGGCAGCTCAAGCAGGAACTGGTCAAGCTCGGCTGGCCGGCAGAGGACCTCGCGGGCTACACGCCGGGCACGCCGCACGAGATCGGGCTGAAGGAGGACGGTTGGGCTTTGCGCGACTACCAGCGCAAGGCGGTCGGCAACTTCTTCGACGGCGGCTCCGGCGTCGTCGTGCTGCCCTGCGGCGCGGGCAAGACGCTGGTCGGCGCAGGCGCCATGGCCACCGCGAAGACGACGACGCTCATCCTGGTCACCAACACGGTCTCCGCGCGCCAGTGGCGGGACGAGCTGCTCAAGCGCACGACGCTGACCGCGGAGGAGATCGGTGAGTACTCGGGCCAGGTGAAGGAGGTCAAGCCGGTCACGATCGCGACCTACCAGATCCTCACGGCGAAGCGGAAGGGCGAGTACGCGCACCTGGCGCTGCTCGACGCGCTCGACTGGGGCCTGGTGGTCTACGACGAGGTGCACCTGCTGCCCGCGCCGGTGTTCAAGCTGACCGCGGAGCTGCAGGCGCGGCGCCGGCTCGGGCTGACGGCGACGCTCGTGCGCGAGGACGGCCGCGAGGGAGACGTGTTCAGCCTCATCGGACCCAAGCGCTTCGATGCGCCGTGGAAGGAGATCGAGGCGCAGGGCTTCATCTCCCCCGCCGCCTGTTACGAGGTGCGCGTCGACCTGCCGGCCTCCGACCGGCTCAGCTACGCCGCCGCACCCGACGACGAGCGCTACCGGCTCGCCGCGACAGCTCCGGCGAAGCTCGACATCGTCCGGCAGCTGGTGTCGCGGCACGAGGGCGAGCGCATCCTGATCATCGGGCAGTACCTCGACCAGATCGACGAGCTCGCCCAGGCTCTGGATGCGCCGCAGCTGACCGGCGCGACCCCGGTGGACGAGCGCGAGCGGCTGTACCAGGAGTTCCGCGACGGCCGGACGAAGGTGCTCGTGGTGAGCAAGGTCGCGAACTTCTCGGTCGACCTGCCCGAGGCGACGGTCGCCATCCAAGTGTCCGGCTCGTACGGCAGCCGGCAGGAGGAGGCCCAGCGTCTCGGCCGCCTGCTCCGCCCGAAGGAGTCTGGGCTGTCGGCGAACTTCTACACGCTCGTCGCGCGCGACACGGTCGACCAGGACTTCGCGCAGAACCGGCAGCGGTTCCTCGCGGAGCAGGGCTACTCGTACACGATCCTGGACGCGCACGCCCTGCAGGCGGCGTAGCGTCCCGTCTGCGGGGTCCCATCCCCGGAGATTTGTGCCAAATCACCGTTGTCGCTCGGCCAGGACGACGATTTGGCGCAAATCTTGCCGGGGTGCGCGGGCGGGAGGGCACGAGGCGCGCCCGTCAGCGCAGGATGCGCGCGAGCGTCGCGCGCGACTCCGCGTCGGCGGGGCGGTCGCGCAGGGTGATCGCGGCCTTCCAGAGCGCCCAGCCGCGGGCGCGGGCCCACGTCGCGTCGTCGAGGCCGACGGTCGCCACGAAGGCGTCGCGCGCTTCGCCATCGAACATGGTCCACGCGGGGACGAGGTCGCAGGCGGGATCGCCCACACCCGAGGTGCCGAAGTCGATCACGGCACACAGCGCGCCCGCCGCATCCATGAGGAGGTTGCCGGGCGCGACATCGCCGTGGAACCACACCGGCGCCCCGTCCCAGAGCGAGGCCGTCGCCTCCGCCCAGAGGTCGCGGGCGCGTGCCGCCTCCCGCCCGAGCACCGCGAACGCGGCGAGCGCCTCCTCCTCGTACACCGCCGGTGGAGCACCCCGGAAGAAGTTGTGCGTCCCCGGACCCGGCGCCCCGTCCGTCGGCGCGGCGCGCAGAGCGACAAGAAAGCGTCCGATCGCCGAAGCCGACTCCGCATCCCGCGACACGTCCCCGCGCAGCGCGACCGGGGTGCCCGGCAGCCAGCGGTAGACCGACCACGGGAAGGGGAAGTCCTCGCCCGGCTCACCGGCAGCGACCGGCGTCGGGATGGGCACCGGCAGCAGCGGAGCGAGCTGCGGCAGCCAGCGCTGCTCCTTCGCCACCTGCTCCACGTACCCCTCGGCGCTGGGGAGCCGGACGCTGAGCTCCTCCCCGAGCCTGAAGGTGCGGTTGTCCCACCCGTCGTGCTCCACCGGACGGATGGGCAGCCCGCGCCACGCGGGGAACTGCGCATCCACGAGCCGGCGCACCAGCGCGGCGTCGATGTGCGGGCGCAGCTCAGGCGCGGACATACCGCAGCAGCAGCGTCTCGTCTCCCTGGAGCGTGTGCGCGAGCCGCAGCCCGAGCGGCACGATGGGCGCGGCGCCGGTCGCGATGCGGGACGACGTCCCGGCCTCGAGCAGCGGGCTGATCGTCAGGCACAGCTCGTCGACCGCGCGGGCGGCGATGAGGTCGGCGAACAGGCGCGGACCGCCCTCGCAGTGGATGCGCGTCAGCCCGCGCTCGTGCAGCACGGCGAGCCCGCGCTCGGCCTGCACCCGCTCGCGCCCGCACACGACGACGTCGGCGACGTCGGACAGCGCTTCGCGCGCCTCCGGGCGCGACAGCTCGGTGGTGAGCACGATCGGCCGCTCGGGCGCCTCCTGGAAGATCGGGCTGCGCGGGTCGAGGTCCAGCCCGGCGGAGACGATCGCGAAGACCGGGTGCGCGGTCATCCCGGCGCCGCTGCGCACCCGCTCGGACGCCGCATCCACCCGCATCGCCCCGTACCCCTCGGCGCGCACGGTGCCCGCGCCGACCAGCACGACGTCGCACAGCCGGCGCAGGATGTCGAACACCCGCCCGTCGACGTCGTTCGACAGCGCGCCCGACAGCCCCTGGTGCGTCGCGGCGCCGTCCACGCTCGACACGAAGTTGACGCGCAGCCACGGGTCGCCCGCGCCCTCCAGGTACAGCGCCGTGATCTCGTCGTCGGTCAGCCCGGTCTGCGAGGGCAGCGGCGACAGGCGGTGGATGGCCGGCTGGTCCGCCGGGGCCGGATCACTCATTCAGGTCCCCCATGTTGTGCCTGAGGTACGCGGGCTCGCGCAGTCCGAGCACCGCCTCCGTCATGCGCACGGCGGCGACGGAGGCGCGAACGTCGTGCATCCGCACGATACGCGCCCCGTTCATCACGCTGATCACCGCGGCCGCGAGCGATCCCTCCAGGCGTTCGCTGCGCGGGGCGTCCAGGGTCTCGCCGATGAAGTCCTTGTTCGAGACAGCGGCGAGGGTCGGGAGCCCGAGGTCGGCGATCTCGCTCAGCCGTCGCGTCAGCTCCAGCGAGTGGAGGGTGTTCTTGTTGAGGTCGTGGCCCGGGTCGAGGATGATGCGCTCCTCGGGCACGCCGATGTCGGTCGCGCGCTCCATCCGGTCGAGGAGGAAGGACCGCACCTCGGCCACGACGTCGTCGTACTGCGGCCGCGGGAACGGCCGGCGCGGCTGCGCGAGGCTGTGGGTGATGACCAGAGTCGCCTCGCTGTCGGCGACCACGCGCGGGAGCTCCGGGTCGCTGAGGCCGGTGGTGTCGTTGATGACGGTCGCGCCGGCCTCGATCGCGTGGCGGGCGACGGTCGAGTGGAAGGTGTCCACCGAGATCACCACGTCGGACCCGGCACGCAGCGCGGCGACGACCGGCACGACGCGCTCGACCTCCTCCTCCACCGGGATCGGCTCGCCCGGCGCGAACGGCGCCCCGCCGATGTCCACCCAGTCGGCGCCGAGCGCGACGGCCTCGAAGCAGGCGTCCACGGCACGATCGAACGCGTAGGTGCGGCCGTGGTCGAAGAAGGAGTCGGGCGTGCGGTTGACGACGGCCATGACGGCCACCCGGCGCGAGAAGTCGAAGGTCCGGGCGCCGATGGTGCGCACCGGGATGCGCAGCGGCGGCAGGTACGGCTCAGACGTCGGCAAGGTCGACATCCCGGTCGGCGAGCCGGTCCGCGGCCACCCGCGAACCCGAGCGGATGAGGCGCTGGATGTCCTCCTGCACGTCCCAGACGTTGACGTTCATCCCCGCCACCACGCGGTCGCCCCGCAGCCAGAAGGCGATGAACTCGCGGGCCTCGACATCGCCGCGATAGACCACCCGGGTGCCTGTCGTCAGGGGCACGTAGCCGGAGTACTCCATGCCGAGATCGTATTGGTCGGAGTAGAAGTACGGGATGTCGTCGTACGACGCACGCTCGCCCAGGATGGCGTGCGCGGCGACCTTCCCCGTCGTGATCGCGTTGGCCCAGTGCTCGCTCCGCAGGTGGCGGCCGAGCGCGGGAAGGAACGGGTTGGCGACGTCGCCGACGGCGTAGACGTCCTCGATGCTCGTGCGCATCCCCTTGTCGGTCAGCACGCCGTCGCCCAGGCGCAGCCCCGAGCGCTCGGCGACCTGGATGTTCGGCGCCGCACCGACGCCGGCGACCACCACGTCCGCGGGGAGGCGCTCGCCGCCGGCCAGCACAACGACCTGCTCCTCTCCGCCGTCGACCCCGACCACCTTCGCGTCGTTCCGGAAGGCGACGCCGTTGTCCCGATGCAGCCGCTCGAAGACAGCGCCGAGCTCGCGCCCGATCGCGCCGCTCAGCGGCACGGCCGACCGGCCGATCACCGTCACGTCGTTGCCGTAGCCACGCGCGGCGGCCGCGACCTCCATCCCGATCCAGCCGGACCCGACGACGACCACGCGGCGGCCGCCGACCTCCAGCGCCGCGCGCAGCCAGGCCGAGTCCTCCCGCGTCCGCAGCGCGAAGACCGCGCCGTGGCCGCTGCCCGGGACGCCGAGGGGACGCGCGCTCGCGCCGGTCGCGACGACCAGGCTGTCGTAGGTGATGCGCGCGCCGTCGGAGACGAACAGCTCGTGGGCGGACGGCTCGAACGACCCGGCCTCGACGTTGGGCACGAACTCGACCGCGTTCAACGTGTACCAGTCGGCCGGGTGGACGTCCGCCTCCTCGATGCCGGCGTCGCCCTTCAGGTACTCCTTCGACAGCGGCGGCCGGATGTACGGATGGTGCTCCTCCATCCCGAGGAGCAGGATGCGGCCGCCGAAGCCGCGCTCCCGCAGCTCCTCGGCGACGGTGGCCCCGGCGAGGCCCGCGCCCGCGATGACGACGGTGGGGTTCGACATGCTCTCAGCATCCACTGTTCGCACGGGGAAAGCCAGAGCGGAGCACCGACCGCGCACCGACGCCTCACAGGTAAGAATCAGCCGACGCGCAGATACTGTTCTCCATGAACGCAGGACCCCGCATTCTCATCGTCGACGACGAGCCGAACATCCGCGACCTCCTGACCACCAGCCTCCGATTCGCCGGGTTCGCCGTGCGGGCGGTCGGCAACGGCGCGCAGGCGATCTCCGCGGTCCTCGAAGAGGAGCCCGACCTCATCATCCTCGACGTCATGCTGCCGGACATGAACGGCTTCGGCGTCACCAAGCGGCTGCGCGGCGCGGGCTACACCGCTCCCATCCTGTTCCTCACCGCCAAGGACGACACCGAGGACAAGATCACCGGTCTCACCGTCGGCGGCGACGACTATGTGACCAAGCCGTTCAGCCTCGACGAGATCGTCGCCCGCATCAAGGCCATCCTGCGCCGCACGATGCAGGCCGACGAGGACGCTGTCATCCGCGCCGGCGAGCTGACGATGGACCAGGACACGCACGAGGTCTTCGTCGGCGACACCCCGATCGAGCTCAGCCCGACCGAGTTCAAGCTCCTGCGCTACCTCATGCTCAACCCGAACCGCGTGCTGTCGAAGGCGCAGATCCTCGACCACGTGTGGGAGTACGACTTCAACGGCGACGCGGGCATCGTCGAGTCGTACATCTCGTACCTCCGCCGCAAGGTGGATGCGCACTCCAGCGAGCCGCTCATCCAGACCAAGCGCGGGTTCGGCTACATGCTGAAGGCCGCGAAGGCCTGAGATGCTCTGCCGGGCGGGCGGCGCACAGATCGCGCACATGCCCGGCACAGCATCGCCTGCATAGACTGACGGCCTGATGCACTCACGCCTGCTCGACCGCTGGAACGCGATCTCCCTGCGCACGAAGATCACGGGCGTGACCGTGCTCATGCTGACGCTCGGGCTGCTCGTGACCGGTATCGGCACGATGTCGATGCTCAAGCCGGTGCTGCTCGATCAGCTGGATGCGCAGCTGTCCGCGGCGTCGGGCGCCACGTACATCAACACGTACCTGTACTCCCAGACAGCGGACTCCGACCAGATCGCGACCGACGCGAGCCCGTCGGACTACTTCGCCGCGCTGTACGACTCCAACGGCGACCTGGTGAAGACGAACTGGAAGAACATCCCGTACGCGCACCGGCCGGACATCCCGAGTCACCTCACGCTGACCGAGGCCAAGGCGATGCCCGGCGGCTTCTCGCTGCCCAGCCACGACGGGCGCACCACCTACCGCGCGATGGCGACGACGCAGACGTTCGCCGGATCGGGCGAGCTCGCGACCGCGATCGTCGCGACGACGACCTCGCAGATCGACACGGTGATGGCGAGCTTCCTCGCGATCTTCCTCGGGTTCGGCGTCATCGTCATCGTCGTCGGCGCGGGTCTCACCCGGATGCTCGTGACCACGACGTTCGCGCCGCTGCGCGAGGTGGAGCAGACGGCCGCGGCCATCGCCGACGGCGACTTCAGCCAGCGCCTCGGCGGCGCGACGCCCAACACCGAGGTCGGGCGCCTCAACCGCTCCCTCAACACCATGCTGAACCGCATCGACCGCGCCTTCAGCGACCGCGCGCGCACCATCGACCAGATGCGCCGGTTCGTCGGCGACGCCTCCCACGAGCTGCGCACCCCGCTGGTGTCGGTGCGCGGGTACGCCGAGCTGTACCGGATGGGCGCGCTGCAGACTCCTGAGGATGTGGCCCAGGCGATGGACCGCATCGAGAAGGAGGCGATCAGGATGGGCGCGCTGGTCGAGGACCTCCTCGAGCTCGCGCGCCTCGACGAGACGAAGCCTCTCGACCTGCACCGCGTCGACCTGGTCAAGATCGCGCAGGACGCGGCGATGGACGCCATGGCCGGCTCCCCCGGCCGCACGGTCACGGTGCTGACCCCCGAGCCGGTCGCGCCCGCAGACGACGAGGAGCTGGAACCCGGCCTGGACACCGTGCCGATGTCGCTCGCCGACGCCGACGGCCGCCCGTCGAACGCGACAGGGCCGATCGCCTTCGCCGGGTCGGCGCTCGCACGCCTGCGCCGCGGCCGCACGCGTCGCGGCGCCGTGGAGACGCTGCCGATCACGACGGCGGAGAAGGTCGTGCTGACTCAGCCCGCTTCGGAGCCGGCGATCGTCCTGGCGGAGGAGAACAAGCTCCGCCAGGTCGTCACCAACCTCATGGGAAACGCGCTGCGCTACACACCCGACGGCAGCCCCATCGAGATCGCGGTGCAGATCGACCACCGCGCCGGCCGCGCGACACTGGAGGTCCGCGATCACGGCGAGGGCATCCCGCCGCAGATCCGGGAGAAGATCTTCCAGCGATTCTGGCGTGCGGACACGTCGCGCGCCCGCGAGACCGGCGGCAGCGGCCTGGGCCTCGCGATCGTGTCGTCGATCGTCGCCGCCCACAACGGCACGGTCGACGTCGTCGACACCGAGGGCGGCGGCGCGACGTTCCGCGTCTCGCTGCCGCTGGCGGGCTCGACGGCCGCGCCGAAGCCGGTCGCGTCCTAGCGCGCTCCCTCGCGGTCGGATTCCAGTGATCTGAAGCGGGTTTGTGCGTGCTACGCGGTGCTACACTGCAACGCATGAGTACGATCAGCCACCGCGAGATGCGCAACAACAGCGCCGAGATCCTCCGACGAGTCGCAGCCGGCGAGTCGTTCGAGATCACGAACAACGGCCGGGTCGCCGCGGTGCTCTCACCCCCGTCGGGGAGCGTCATCGACGATCTCATCGCCCAGGGTCACGCCCGGCAAGGCATCTCCGACCTCTCGGCACTTCTGGCCATCGAGAGACGCACGTCGCCGATCTCGTCGAAGGAGATCATCGACGACCTCCGGGGCCGCTGGTGAGCGTCGCCTACGTCGACACGTCCGCCGCCATGAAGCTCGTCATCGAGGAGGCCGAGTCGGCCGCTCTGGCCCAGGAGCTGGTGACGGGCGACCATCCACTGGTGTCGTCGTGGCTGCTCCACACGGAGATGCACTGCGCTGCTGGACGCCGCCCCGACACGATCCGCATCGACGCCATCACCACCGTGCTCCGCCGGATCACGCTCGCCGACCTGATCCGCGGCGATCTCCTCGCAGCGGGGGGCCACGCACCGCTGCGCGCGAACGACGCGATCCACCTTGCGACCGCCGTGCGCCTCGGCGCTGACGAGATGGTCACCTACGACCAAGAGCTGGCACAAGCCGCCGAAGCGCTCGGCCTGACCGTGGTCGCTCCGCGCTAGACCGCAACCGCCAACGCGAAAGAGGGCGCCTCCCCGATGGGGAGACGCCCTCTGTGCGTTGCGGTGGGACTCAGAAGTCCATGCCGCCCGACGGGTCGCCGACCGGAGCCGGGTTCTTCTCGGGCTTGTCGGCGACGACGGCCTCGGTGGTGAGGAACAGGCCCGCGATGGACGCGGCGTTCTGCAGCGCCGAGCGGGTGACCTTCACCGGGTCGTTGATGCCGGAGGCGAGCATGTCGACGTACTCGCCGGTCGCGGCGTTGAGGCCGTGGCCGACCGGGAGGTTGCGAACCTTCTCGACGACCACGCCGGCCTCGAGGCCCGCGTTGATCGCGATCTGCTTCAGCGGCGCCTCGATGGCGACCTTGACGATGTTCGCGCCGGTCGCCTCGTCGCCCGAGAGCTGGAGCTTCTCGAACGCGGTCTTGCCGGCCTGGATGAGGGCCACGCCACCACCGGCGACGATGCCCTCCTCGACGGCGGCCTTCGCGTTGCGGACGGCGTCCTCGATGCGGTGCTTGCGCTCCTTGAGCTCGACCTCGGTGGCCGCGCCAGCCTTGATGACGGCGACGCCACCGGCGAGCTTGGCGAGGCGCTCCTGCAGCTTCTCGCGGTCGTAGTCCGAGTCGGTCGACTCGATCTCGTTGCGGATCTGCTGCACGCGGCCGGCGATGGCCTCGGGGTCGCCCGCGCCCTCGACGATCGTGGTCTCGTCCTTGGTGATGACGACCTTGCGGGCCTGGCCGAGCAGGTCGAGGGTGACGTTCTCGAGCTTGAGGCCGACCTCCTCGGAGATGACCTGGCCGCCGGTGAGGATCGCGATGTCCTGCAGCATGGCCTTGCGGCGGTCGCCGAAGCCCGGGGCCTTGACGGCGACGGACTTGAAGATGCCGCGGATCTTGTTGACGATCAGGGTCGCCAGCGCCTCGCCGTCGACGTCCTCAGCGATGATGAGGAGCGGCTTGTTGGCCTGGATCACCTTGTCGACGATCGGCAGCAGGTCCTTGACGTTCGAGATCTTGCCCTCGACGAGCAGGACGT
>JAEWJG010000193.1 GCA_023386675.1 Actinomycetes bacterium | reverse complement strand
GCTCCGGCTCGAGGTGCGGAGCGGCGTCGCCGTGCGCCCGCACTTCACGCGCCGGCATCCACCCGCCGCCGTCCAGCCGCGCCTCGACCCGGGCGGCCGGCCGCTCCAGCACGAGGACCGGCGGCTCACCGGTGACCCGGAAGACCGGTCCTCCGTCGACCCGGAACTCCGCCGCTTTCGCCGGCTCCCCGGCGTTGCCGGCGTAGTCGACGTGCCGATTGGCGGCGAAGCCCGCGCGCACGAGCTCGTGGAGCATCCCGAGCTCGTACTGGCGCGGCGGGTAGTACCAGATCACGGTGCGGGAACGGGAAGTGAGGCGCCGGCCGGCTCGGCGAAGCGGTGACGGCCGGCGCGGACGACCTCGGCACGGCCGCCGGGCAACTCCACCTCGGCCTCGACGCCGGACGGCACCTCCACCGACAGGTCGAACACGTCGTCGCGCAGCGTCCAGGACACGGCCACCCGTCCGTACGGGGTGTCCAGCTCGCGCGCCGCGCGCGTCAGGCCGCCGCCCGGCTGCGGGGCGACACGGATGCGGCGGAAGCCCGGCTCCAGCGGCGAGAGCCCGGCGACCGTGGTGTGCAGCCAGTCCGCGACCGAGCCGAGCGCGTAGTGGTTGAACGACGTCATCTCTCCCGGGTTCACCCTGCCGTCGGGAAGGAGGCTGTCCCAGCGCTCCCAGATCGTTGTCGCGCCGGAGAGCACCGTGTAGAGCCAGGACGGGCACTCGCGCTCGAGCAGGAGGCGGTAGGCCGTGTCGGTCCGGCCGCCCTTGCTGAGGGCGTCCGCGATGATCGGCGTGCCGGCGAATCCGGTGCCGATGCGGTAGCCGTTGCCGGCGACGAGGGCGGCGAGGCGCTCGCCCGCGTCCGCCAGCTCGCCTGCGTCGAAGAGGTCGAACGCGATCGCCAGGGCGTACGCCGCCTGGGCCTCGTTCGTGAGCGCGCCACCAGGGCGCACGTACTCCGTCCGGAACGCCTCCCGCGCCTCGGTGGCCAGGGCCCCATAGCGGTCGGCGTCCTCGCGGTGACCCAGTTCGGCCGCGATCAGGGAGAGGACGTACGAGGACCGCACGAAGTAGGCCGAGGCCACCAGGTACTTGTCCGTCTTCGCGATGGTCGGGTCCTCCGGCGGGGCGCTCGGGTCGAGCCAGTCGCCCAGCTGCATGCCGGTATTCCACAGGCGGGAGGGCCCGGCGAGGCGCTCCAGCAGGTCGACCCACGCGCGGGCGCTGTCGTACTGGTCGGCGAGCACCTGCCGGTCGCCGTAGTGCTGGTACAGCGTCCACGGGGTCAGCACCGCGACATCGCCCCAGACGGCCCCCGGACGGATGGGCGTCCAGAAGTCGCCACCCGGGATGACGGGCACGTACCAGGGCACCGTGCCGTCGGGCAGCTGCTCGGCCGCCACGTCCTTCAGCCAGGAGGCGAGGAAGCCCGAGACGTCGTAGAGACCGGCGGCGGTGGGGGCGAACACCTGGATGTCGCCGGTCCAGCCGAGCCGCTCGTCCCGCTGCGGGCAGTCCGTCGGGATGTCGACGAAGTTGCTGCGCATGCTCCAGACGACGTTCTCGTGCAGCCGGTCGACCAGTGGGTCGGAGGACGAGAAGGTCCCGGTCCGGCGCATGTCCGAGTGGTAGACCCGGCCGACGACCTCCAGGTCGCGCGGGTCGCCGGTCCAGCCGGACACCTCGGCGTAGCGGAAGCCGTGGATGGTGAAGCGCGGCTCCCAGTCGATCGGGCCGCCGTCCGCGACGTACTCATCGGTCTGCGCCGCCAGCCGCAGGGGCCGGGTGTAGAGCTCGCCGTCCTGCAGGACCTCGGCGTGCCGTAGGGTGAGCTGCTCGCCGGCGGGGGAGGAGGCGGAGCGCAGGCGCAGGCGCCCCGCGAAGTTCTGGCCGAAGTCGAGCAGGATGCGGTCGCCGCCGAGCGGCGTCGCGGTCACCGGACGCAGCTCGCCGGTGCAGCGGACCGGCGGCCCATCGGGGTTCACGAGCAGCGCGGTGTCGAACGGGACCAGCTCGACGGGGGTCCACTCCGCGTCGTCGAATCCGGCGCGCGACCAGCCGGGAACGTGGGCGGCGGCGTCGTAGCGCTCGCCGTCGTACAGGCCGGTGCGTTCGATGGGGGAGGCGTGCGTGCGCCAGGAGTCGTCGGTGACGACCGTCGTGACCGTGCCGTCCGCCGCCGTGAGCTCGAGCTCGGCGAAGAAGGCGGTGCGGTCGCCGTACAGCTCGCGGACGCCGCCGTTGAAGCCGATCCGCCCGCGGTACCAGCCATCGGCGAGCCACGTGCCGAGGGCGTTGACACCGGGCTGGACGAGGTCGGTGACGTCGTACGAGGTGACGCGGAGGCGGTGCTCGTACGGCGTCCATCCCGGCGCCAGCGCGTCGTCGCCGACGCGGCGGCCGTTGAGCTCGGCCTCGAACACCCCGTGGGCGGTGGCGCGGAGGACGGCCCGGACGATCCCGTCCGGAGCCTCGAACTCGCGGCGCAGCAGGACGGCCCCTGCGTCGCGGTCGGCGGGCAGCGGGCCGGCGCCGACGGCCTGCGCCGTCCACGCGTCCGCTCCGAGCACGCCGGCGTCGACGAGCGCGCGCTCGGACCACTCGGAGACCTCGTCGGCGCCGCGCACCCGGATGCGCACCTCGGCCTGCTCGCGCGACCGCAGCGGAGCGTCCGGCCACGGCACGTACAGGGAGTCGGAGCCGTCGACGGGGAAGACACGCGTCTCGTCGCCGCGACGGACCTCGACCTCGTAGCCGGCCTGCGTCCACTCCGGGTCGTCGGCGCGCGTGCGCCAGCTGAGGCGCGGTTCGGCGGTGCCGATCCCGAGCGCCGGTCCGCTGTCGCGGCGCTCGAAGCGCGGCTGTTCGACGACGACGGTCATGTACTCCTCCTCGAGTGGATGCGGGGCCCCGACCGGGCGCGCAGCCCGGCCGATCCCTCGAAGGCTACCGCGAAAAGTTAGAACGTTTCAAGACGACCGTCCCGCCGTCGTTCCCAATCGGGATAACGACTTCGCCACGAGTGTTGACAGCCCGCAGAGCCGTATGCTTTCATACCGCTTGAAACGTTCTAATCACGTTCGCGACTTCGGACGCGACCCTTTTCAAGGAGGAAAAGTGATCACAGCACACCGACGCTCACGGCGGCTGGCCGTCATCGGCGCCGTCATCACCGCCGGAGCGCTCGCTCTGACCGGGTGCTCGGGAAGCGGCGGAGGCGGTGGCAGCAGCAGCGGCAACTTCACCACGCTCGGCCTGACGAGCAACACCACCCCCAACGACACCCTCAAGGCGCTCTCCACCGCCGGCTGCCAGGCGGCCCAGAAGTCGAACCCGATCAAGACGGACGCCGACGAGCAGACCCAGCACGACCAGAAGCTCCAGCTGCTGGCCGGCCAGAACGCGCTCCCCAGCATCTTCGTCAGCCCGAACACCCCCGACCTCGCCAAGCAGTTCATCAAGGGCGGCAAGCTCGTCGACATCAGTGCAGAGCTGAAGAAGGACGGCCTCGAGGACCAGCTCCTCCCGGTGGCCAAGTCGACCATCTCAAAGCTCTACGGCCAGGCCGACGCCTACGCGCTCCCCAACGAGCTCAACATCGAGGGCATCTGGTACAACAAGAAGATCTTCAGCGACAACGGCATCCAGATGCCGGGCACCTGGGACGAGCTCACCGCCGCCGCCCAGAAGCTGCAGTCGAAGGGCATCCAGCCGTTCGCCGGCGACGGCAAGGACGGCTGGCCGATCACCCGCTTCGTCGGCGCGTACATCTTCCGCGACCTCGGACCGGACGCCCTGAAGGACGTCGCCGACGGCAAGGCTAAGCTCACCGACGCGAAGTACGTGAAGGCCGCCGACGAGGTCTCCAAGCTCGGCAAGGCCGGCGCGTTCGGCCAGGGCGTCGCCTCCACCGACTACAACGGCGCGACCAACCAGTTCCTCAGCGGACAGGCGGGCATGTTCTACATGGGCTCGTGGATCCTCTCGAACTTCAACGACGCGACTCAGAACAAGATCGGCGCCGACAACATCGGCTTCATGCCCTTCCCCACCGTCAGCGGCGGAAAGGGCAGCATCGACCAGACCCCGGCGAACGTCGGCCAGCCGCTCATGATGAGCCAGGCGGCGTACAGCAAGGGCGGCGCCGCGTGGCTCAAGTGCATCGCGCAGGGCTACGGCGACCAGGTGCTCAAGAAGAGCGGCGTGATCTCCGGCTTCAAGCTCAGCTCGACCCCGAGCGACCTGCCCGCCCTGACCAAGACGGTCCAGGAGCAGATCACCAGCTCGAAGTCGTCGGTGCTGTGGTTCGAGGCCCTGTTCAACTCGAAGGCCACGACCGCGAGCCAGTCGAACGGCGGCTCCCTGGGCAACGGCTCGATGTCCGGCTCGGACTTCATGCAGCAGGTCCAGTCGGCGCTCGGCCAGTAATGTGCAACGCGGGGTGCGGCGTGACAAGCGCCGCGCCCCGCGTCTATCAGAAAGCAATCGCACCATGAACTCTGTGCTCGGGAGCCGGCGCACCGCCCTCCTCCTGGTCGGTCCGGCGCTGCTGGTCTACACCGCCATCACCCTCGTCCCGATCTTCTGGTCGTTCGGCTACACCTTCTTCTCGGGCGGGCTCATCTCCGGGTTCACCTTCGCCGGGCTGAAGAACTTCCAGACCTTCTTCACCGACCCGAACGCGTGGAACGCCCTCGCCTTCACTCTCAAGTACGCGATCATCGTGACGATCGGCCAGGTCGCCGTCGGCTACCTGCTCGCCCTGCTCTACGTGTTCTTCCTCCGCCGCGCGTCGAGCTTCGTCCGCACGGTGGTGTTCTTCCCGGTGGTGCTTCCCACCGTGGCGGTCTCGCTGCTGTTCCAGCGGATGTTCCAGCTGACGCCGCAGCCGGGTCCGGCCAACGCGCTCATCCAGGCGTTCGGCGGCACCGGCACCGACTTCCTCGGCCACGCCGACAGCGCCTTCTGGGTGCTGATCATCATGGACATCTGGCGGTCGATGGGCTTCTACGCCGTGCTCCTCTTCGCGGGGCTGGTCGACATCCCGGACGAGATCATCGAGTCGGCCCGGCTCGACGGCGCGGGCGGCTGGTCGCTCGTGCGCCGCATCATCCTCCCGCTGTCGGCGCCGGTGCTGCTGTCGAGCATCATCTTCAGCATCAACGGGACGCTCAAGGTCTTCGACTCGGTCGTCGCCCTGACGAACGGCGGCCCGGGGAACGCGACGACCCCGCTGACGCTGTACATGTTCCAGACGTCGTTCACCTACGGCGACTACGGCTACGGCTCCACCATCGCGCTGATGCTCACCATCCTGTGCCTCATCGTGACCGTCTTCATCTTCCGCGGCTCCCGGCGCGACCTCACGAAAGCCTGAACCATGACCGCTGTCACCGACGACCTCGACCGCGACGTCTCCTTCAAGCACCCCGCGGAGGAGCGCAAGCGCGGCACCGGCCGCTTCCTCCGCCGCCTGCCGATGAACATCGTCATCGTGCTGCTGCTGATCATCGAGATCTACCCGCTGGTGTGGATCCTGCTCGGCTCGTTCAAGACGCAGGACGAGTTCCTCAACGACCCGTTCTGGACGCTCCCGAGCAGCTGGGATGTCACCAACTACGTCAGCGCCTTCACCACCGGCAACCTCGGCCGCTACATCCTGAACAGCATCCTGACGGTGTTCCCCGCGCTGTTCATCACCCTGGCGATCGGCGTCGCGGCGGCCTTCGCGCTCGAGATCCTGGTGTGGAAGGGACGCGGCACCATCCTGCTGCTGTTCCTGGCGGGGATCATGGTGCCGGGCCAGATGGTGCTGCTGCCGCTGTTCTCCATCTACTTCAACCTCGGGCTGACCGGGACGCTCTGGCCGCTGATCATCACGTACACCGCGTCCGGGCTGCCGCTCACGGTGTTCATGGTCGCGACGTACTTCCGGGCCGTGCCGCGCGAGATGTTCGAGGCGGCGACCCTGGACGGCGCAGGCGTCATCCGCCAGTTCTGGTCGATCGGCGTGCCGGTCGTCCGCAACGCGATCTTCACGGTCGGCCTCGTGCAGTTCTTCTTCCTCTGGAACGACCTGCTCATCGCGCTGACGTTCACCAACAGCGAGGACCTGCGGACCATCCAGGTGGGCCTCCTGAACTTCACCGGCCAGTACGGCCAGGTGCAGTACGGCCCGCTGTTCGCGGCGATCTGCGTGAGCATCTTCGGCACGCTGCTGCTGTACCTGTTCCTGAACCAGCGCGTGATGAAGGGCCTGGCGGCGGGGTCGGTCAAGGGCTGAGCAGCCGGTGCCGTGCGCGCGCCGCTCCGCACGCTGATCGGGCGTCCACGGGTATGGCACCGGGCGGCGTGCCGGGAGTATCGTCCCCGGCCGTGGCGCACTCGATCCTGATCCTCCTCCACGCGGGCCTGGCGGTGGCCTCGTTCGTGCTCGGGTGCGTGCTCCTGGCTGCGTTGCCGGATTCGGCGCGTTCCCCACGGTTCGCCGCCTTCTTCTGGTGCACGGTCGCGGCGATGGCATGCCTGCTCGCCGTGGTGCTGCTCGACTGGCCCGGCCTGCCGACGACGAAGCGCATCGCGTTCGCGGTCCTGGCCGCACTCGCCGTCTACCTGATGGTCCGGGCGGTGCAGGCGTGGCGCGCACTCGTCCGCAAGCCGGACCGCTGGCGGAGATCGTTCATCGGTCATGTCGGCTTCGTGATGATCTCCCTGTTCGACGGCTTCTGCATCGTTGCGGCGATCGACCTCGGGATGCCGCCCCCTGTGACGATCACGATCGCCGTCCTGGGCGTCGTGGTCGGCATCCTCCTCCTGCGCGTTCTGGTGCGCCGGGATGCCGCCCGGCACCCGGCTCAGGCGTCCTGAGGGGAGCGACGGGCGTAGTGGCGGCGCGCCTTCATCCGGTTGCCGCAGGTCGCCATGGAGCACCAGCGGGCGGTGTTCGGCTTGCTGTGGTCGATCAGGAACTTGGTGCACTCGGGGTTCGCGCACGGGCGCAGCCGGCCAGGAAGCTCCTCCTGGAGGCGCGCCCATTCGAGCACAACGGCCGCGTACTCCGCCCGATCCGCAGGTGTCTCGAGCGTCCACTCGAGCCCCGCCTGCGTCAGCGTCGGCCGCCGCTTCACGCCCTTCAGGTACGGCGCGAGCGTCTCGGCGTCCGCGTCGCCGCGGATAACGGCCTGCAGCCGGTCGCGCACGCGGATCAGCTGCGGGTCGTCGAGGGTCTCGACCACGCGGCCGTCGACCACCGGCGCGCTGTTCAGCACCTCCAGCAGGCGCTCCTCGTTCCCGATCACCTAACCATTATAACAGGGTTGACGGGTTAGGATCTGGCGCGCTATCCTGCCTCTCCTACGAAAGGAAGCATCCTCGTGAGCATGACGCCGCACAGCCGCACCGCCAAGCGCATCCCGCTCAACACCCTCGCCATCGCCTTCGGGCTGGCGGGCCTCGCCGGGGTGTGGACGACCGCCGGCCGACTGCTCGGCGTCTCCGATGTCGTGGGCCAAGTGCTGTGGGGCGTGGTGGTGGTCGCCTGGGTCTGGCTGATCGTCGCGCACCTCCGGCGCGGCGCCCGGAGCGAGGAGTCGCTGGCGTCGCAGCTGCGGCATCCCGCGCAGGGCCCCATCGCCGCGCTCGTGCCGGTGGTCGGGATGCTGATCGGCGCCGACCTCTACCGCTTCGTGCCATGGGCCGGCGCTGCGCTCGTGATCGTCTCGATCGTGGTCGGCGCCCTGTTCGCCGGGTGGATCCTCGCCTACTGGCACGCCGGCAGCCTTCCGCCGGAGGCGTTCCACGGCGGCTACCTCCTGCCGACCGTCGGCGCAGGGCTCATCGCCGCGACGACGTCGTTCCGGATCGGGCTGCCGGGGCTCGCGGTGGGCGCCTTCGCGGTCGGAGTGTTCTTCTGGGTCGTCATCTCGACGGTCCTGCTCGCGCGGCTCGCGTTCTTCCCGCCGCTGCCTGCGGCGCTCACCCCGACCTGCGCGATCCTGCTGGCGCCGCCGGCCGTCGCCGGGACAGCGTGGTTCACGATCAACGGCGAGCGGGCCGACCTCGTGTCGACCGCGCTGCTGGGCCTGCTGGTGCTCATGGCGTTGCAGCAGCTGGCACTCATCCCGCGCTATCGGGTGCTGCCGTTCTCGCTCGGCTTCTGGTCGTTCACCTTCCCGGTCGCGGCGGCCGGCGGCTACGGGATGGAGTGGCTGTCGGTCGCCGGCTTCCCCGGCTGGCAGGCGGTCGCGTGGGTGCTGGTCGGCGTGGTGACGGTCGTCATCCTCGCCGTCGCCGCCCGGTCGATCGTCCTCGTCACCGCGGTCCGGCTCGGAGCGCGGCGCGCGGAGAGCGTGCTGCGCCGGGCCGACGACGCGGTCGAGACGCGCTGACCGCTCGGCTCAGGCGGCCAGCTCGCGCGTCTCGCGGAACAGCGGCGCCGGGATGTGCTCGCCCTCGCCGATGCAGACGAAGAAGGCGAAGTCGGCCTGCGACGGCACGGTGATGACCGCCGAGACGCCCGACCACGGGTTCTCGGGCAGCTCGACCAGCCGTCCCATCTCCAGTGCGCGGCGCTCGGCGTCGCGGGCGGAGCCCTGGAAGGCGAAGAAGGCGTCGAGGCTGTCGTCGTCGGCCGCGTCGGCGAGCCAGCCGACGAGCGGCACGGTCGAGCGGTCGCTGACCGGGACGACCTCGAAGAGGGCCTCGGCCACCGCTTCGAGAGAGGCGGAGCTCTCCACGACGTGGGGCTGCGGAGCGACGCTCCGGGAGGTGACGGCGATCCAGCTCCCGGCGGGGGCGGCGTCGAGCACCGTCAGCGGGCGTCCGGACAGGACAGGGTTGAGCATACGGAACATGGAAGTCGGGCACTTTCCACGAGGCGTCCGCGCGCGCGTCAGTATGGCGTTCCCCCAACGCGCCACCGAACGCGACCAATATCGGGCGGGTCAGTCGCCCCGGTGGACGACTTCGGCAGTGGCATCACCTTCGGAGTTTCGGGTTCCGGAAGGTGAGCTCCACTCTAGGGCTGTGTCCACTGAAATGGGGACACCCATTCGGGGGTGATTTTGTGGGGCGCGAATCAGTCGGGCAGCACGTCCCCCAGGTGCGCGCGCAGCGCCCCGGCCACGTCCGCCGCGGAGTGGTCGTAGAGCCACAGGTACTGAAGTCCGTCCCAGAGGGCGAGAAGCCAGAGCGCCTCATGCGCCGGGTCGCGGTGCGCGGGAAGATCGCCCGCGTCCCGGGCGGCCCGGAACATCGCGGTGAAGCCGTCCAGCGCCTGGGCGAAGCGATGCTGGAAGTAGGCGTGGGCGGGATGGCCGGCGACCGTCGCCTCGGACGAGATGACCGCGTACAGCTCGATCAGTCCGGGCTGGTCGCGTTCGTTCGCCGCGGCGCCGTCGGCGAAGCTGCGGAGCTCCTCCGCGGCGGTGTGTGCGGGAGAGCCGGCGACCGTGTCGTCGATGCGGTGGTCGCGCTCCCGGAGCACCGCGAGCAGCAGCGCATCCTTCGACGGGAAGTGGTGGTACAGCGCCGACTTCGAGACGCCCACGCGGGTGGCGATGTCCTGGAGGCTGGTGTCGCCGTAGCCCTCGCGCGCGAACAACGTCATCGCGTCGTCGACGATCGCGGTGCGCCGGGCGCGGCCGTTGCGGTACCCGGCCGGAGGTTCCGGTTCGTCCTCGATCAGCGGGGGCAGCGGCGGCCCGGGCGGCGCGGTGGCGCCGGGGCGTTCGTCTCCCGGGGCGCGCCAGCCGGCCGGATGGGCGATCAGCCGGTCGTGCGCGTCGAGGGCCGCGTCGACGTCCACCCGGTCCGGCAGGTAGCGGTGGAGCATCCGGAGCCCGCAGCGTGCAGCGGCGAGGCGGATCGCCTCAGCCTCCGGGTCGCGTCCGCCGCCGAGGTCGCCCTCCGCCAGCTCGCGCGCTCCCTCGGTGATCGAGGCGGCCAGCCGGTCGCGCATCCACGCGTGCAGGGGATGCGGCGGCGCGGAGGCCTCGCCGGTCAGGGCGGCGAAGAAGGCATCGCTTCCCTCCGCCGCGGGAGCCCGGGCGTAGCGCTTGGCGGCCTCGGCCAGCAGCTCCTCCTTGTCGGCGAAGTGCTTGAGGAGCGCTGGATGCGAGATGCCGGCTTTCACCGCGATCTCGCGGAGTGAGACGAACCGGTAGCCCTGCCGGGCAAACAGCTCCGCGGCGGCCGTGATGATCGCCTGGCGGGTCGCCGCAGCGCGCGCGAACCGCGTTCCATCGACGACCGACGTCATGGAGCACCTCCTTCGGCACCATCGTAGCCAGGTTACCGCACAGTCGGATTTGAGTTACCAACCGGTCGCTTTTGTGTGTATGCTGGCGCGCATCGTCAAAGCGGACGACACGAAAGGACCGACCATGACAGAGCTGTCTCCCGCGGCGACCGCGGCCGCGACGGGAACCACGGGCATCAAGACGCCCGGCACCACCCCACGCCGGACTCCCCGCGGATACACGCCGGGGCTCGCCGCCGTCAACTTCGGAGTGCTCCTCGCACTGCTCACGCCCGTGCTCGTCTCGATGGCGTTCAAGGTGGAGCACCTGAGCTCCTCCACCGCGGAGGCCACGGGCACGCTCGGACTCATCCTCGGCGTCGGAGCGCTGTTCGCCCTGGTGGCCAACCCGCTCGCCGGCCGGCTCTCCGACCGCACCTCGTCGCGTTTCGGGATGCGGCGCCCCTGGATCCTCGGCGGCAGCATCGTCGGAGTCGGCGCCTTCCTGCTCGTCGGCGTCGCGACCTCGATCTGGGTCGTCCTCATCGGCTGGTGCCTTGCGCAGGCGGCGCTCAACGCCGTCCTCGCCGCGGCGAACGCCACGCTGCCCGACCAGGTTCCCGCGCCGAGCCGCGGCAAGGTGTCCGGCATCGTCGGCGTCACGACACCCCTCGCGATCCTCGGCGGCAGCTTCCTCATCAACTTCATCGGCGACGACGTGCTGCGCTTCCTCGTCCCCGGCCTGCTCGCCCTGGTGCTGGCGGTGATCTTCGTGCTCGTGCTCAAGGACCGCCGCCTGGCCGAGAAGCCGCGCCAGCGGTTCACAGTCGGCCAGTTCTTCGGCTCGTTCGTCTTCAACCCGCGCAAGCATCCCGACTTCGGCTGGACCTGGCTGACCAAGTTCTTCGTCATGTTCGGGTACGCCGGCATCGCGACCTTCCTGCCCTTCTACCTGACCCAGAAGTTCAACCTCGATGAGCAGGGCGCGATCTCGACCATCCTGCTCGCCAACCTCGCCTCGACCGTGGCGATGATGATCTCCAGCCCGATCGGTGGATTCCTCTCCGACCGGCTCGGCAAGCGCCGCCCGTTCGTCGCCGCTGCGGGCGTCATCATGGTCGTCGGCCTGGTGATCCTCGCCTTCGCCCCGAGCGTCGCCGTCGTGATCATCGCGCAGGCGGTCATCGGCCTCGGCGCCGGCTCGTTCTTCTCGGTCGACCTCGCCCTCGCCACCCAGGTGCTGCCCAGCCCGGACGACACCGCGAAGGACCTCGGCGTGCTCAACATCGCCAACGCCCTGCCGCAGTCGATCGCCCCGGCGATCGCGCCCGCCATCATCGCCCTCGGGTCGGCCACCGCCATCGGCGGGTACTCGGTGTGGTACCTCTTCGGCGCCTTCATCGCTCTGCTCGGCGCCGTGCTCGTCTACCGGATCAAGGGAGTGAAATGACCACCACCGACACCATCGCCGTTCGGCCCTGGCTCGACGCCGGCCGGCCCGTCGCGGAGCGCGTCGAGCTGCTGCTGAACGAGCTGACGCTAGCCGAGAAGGCAGGCCTGTTCTTCCACTCGATGATCGGGATGGGCGAGCTCGACGAGCCGGACGACGTGTTCTCGACGCCCTCGGCCGTCGACTACGTCGAAGGCAGGCACATGACCCACTTCAACCTGATCGGCGGCGCCCAGACCGCGCGGGAGATCGCGGAGTGGCACAACGCGTTGCAGCGGCTGGCCGCCTCCACGCGGCTGGGCATCCCCGTGACGCTGTCGACCGATCCCCGGCACTCGTTCACCGAGAACGTAGGCACCGCGTTCCTCTCCGGCCCGTTCTCGCAGTGGCCGGAACCGCTCGGGCTCGCCGCCACCCGCGACGAGGAGCTGGTGGAGCGCTTCGGCGACATCGCCCGGCAGGAGTACACGGCCGTCGGGCTGCGTGTCGCCCTGCATCCGCAGGTCGACCTCGCCACGGAGCCGCGTTGGTCGCGGCAGGTCGCCACGTTCGGTGAGGACGCGGAGCTCACCGGCCGCCTCGGCGCCGCGTACGTCCGCGGTTTCCAGGGCGCGGCGTTCGGGCCGGGATCGGTGTCGACGATGACCAAGCACTTCCCGGGCGGCGGGCCGCAGAAGGACGGGGAGGACCCGCACTTCGCCCACGGCCGTGAGCAGGTGTACCCGGGCGACGCGTTCGAGCTGCACCTGAGGCCGTTCGAGGACCTGCTCGCCGCGGGCACCCGCCAGATCATGCCCTACTACGGCATGCCGGTCGGGACGGAGTACGAGGAGGTCGGCTTCGGCTTCAACCAAGGCGTGATCACCGGCCTGCTGCGCGAGCGCTTCGGCTTCGACGGGTTGGTCTGCACCGACTGGGGGCTGCTGACCGACGCCGACATCTTCGGGCAGCCGTTCCCTGCGCGCGCCTGGGGCGTCGAGCACCTGACCCCGCGCGAGCGGATGAAGAAGGTGCTGGACGCGGGAGCCGACCAGTTCGGCGGCGAGGCCTGCCCCGAGCTGCTCATCGAGCTGGTCGAGTCGGGCGAGGTGCCGGAGTCGCGCCTCGACGAGTCGGCCCGTCGCATCCTGCGCGAGAAGTTCGAGCTCGGACTGTTCGAGTCGGCGCTGGTCGACGTGGACGCAGCGGACGCGCTGGTCGGTCGCGACGAGTTCCGCGAGGCGGGGGAACGGGCGCAGCGCGCATCCATCACCCTGCTCACCAACGGCGGTGGGTCGCCGCTGCTGCCCCTGCGCGGGACGCCGAAGCTGTACGTGGAGGGCATCGACCCGTCGACAGCGGCGGCGTACGGCGAGGTCGTCGCCTCGCCCGCGGAGGCGGACGTGATCGTCGTGCGCCTCCAGGCGCCGTACGAGGAGCGGCCGACGGTGTTCGAGAGCCTGTTCCACTCCGGGTCCCTCGAGTTCCCGGCAGAGGTGATCGGCCACGTTCGCGCGCTCGCGGCCCACGCACCGGTCGTGGTCGACGTCTTCGCCGACCGTCCGGCCATCCTGGAGCCGATCGCGGAGAGCGCGACGGCCGTGACGGTCAACTGGGGTGCGAGCGGCGCTGCGCTGCTCGACGTCCTCACCGGCCGGTTCGTCCCGCAGGGCCGGCTGCCGTTCGACCTGCCGAGGTCGATGGCCGCGGTGCAGGCGTCGCGTCCGGACGTTCCGTTCGACACCGCGGAACCGCTGTTCCGGTTCGGCGACGGGCTGAGCTACTGAGCCGTGCCCGGTCCGCTCACTCGTCCGCGTCGAGGCTCTTGCCCCGCATGACGATGAGCGGATCGGGCCGCTTCGCCACCGCGGGGTCCTTGCCGTCGTAGTCGAACTGGCTGAGGAAGTAGCGCATCGCATTGACGCGCGCCCGCTTCTTGTCGTTCGACCGCACGATCGTCCACGGCGCGTGACGCTTGTCGGTGCGGCGGAACATCTCCTCTTTCGCCGCCGTGTACTCGTCCCACTTGTCGAGCGAGGCGATGTCCATCGGCGACAGCTTCCACCGGCGCACCGGGTCGAGCTGGCGCATCGCGAAGCGGGTCCGCTGTTCCGTACGCGACACCGAGAACCAGAACTTGGTGAGGTGGATGCCGGAGTCGACCAGCATCTTCTCGAACGCGGGCGCCTGCGCCATGAACTGCTCGTACTCGTCGTCGGTGGCGAACCCCATCACCCGCTCCACGCCGGCGCGGTTGTACCAGGACCGGTCGAACATGACGATCTCGCCGGCCGTCGGCAGGTGCTCGACGTAGCGCTGGAAGTACCACTGCCCCTTCTCGCGGCTGTTCGGCTTCGACAGCGCGACGACGCGCGAGGTGCGCGGGTTGAGGTGCTCGGTGAACCGCTTGATCGTGCCGCCCTTGCCGGCCGCGTCCCGTCCCTCGAAGAGGATGACCGCGCGGCGGTCGTTGTCCTCCAGCCAGTACTGGAACTTCAGCAGCTCGACCTGCAGCTGGTACTTCTCGAGCTCGTAGTCCTCCCGTGACATGCGCTCGGAGTACGGGTACCCCTCCTGCCAGGTGTAGACCGGGTTGCCCTGCGGGTCGATCAGGTCGGGGTCGGGCGTGTGGCCGCCCTCGACGGTGTAGCCCGCCGAGCGCAGGTGCTCGATGTACTCCCGCAGGTCGCTGCTGGGCAGCTCGTCGGCCATGGTTCCTCCCGGTCGCCGTTGTCGATGCCCGGAGTGTACGCGGCGGGAGTGAACGGGCGGGGCGCTCAGCGCTTGGCAAACCTCCGTCTGCGCAAGGCCGCCGCCGCGACGACGGCGATCCCCCTCGCCAGCGCGATCAGCGCTGCGGCGACCGCGGCCGAGGGGACGCTCGCCCCGGTCTGTGCCAGGCCCTCGTCCGGCAGCGTCGAGGCCGGCGTCACGACCGCGGCGGCCGTCACCGTTGCCGGGGTCGTCGCCGCCGAGACGCCGCCGACCAGCGCGACCACCGTGTCCGCCGCGGGCTCGACGCCCACGGGGATCGTGGTCGTGAACGAGAACGTGCCGGACGGCGTGGTGCGCACCGTGCCGAGCAGCAGGTTGAGGCTCTTGAACCGGAGGACCACATCCGTGCTCGACGGGAAGCCGGTGCCCGTGATGACGATCGTGCCGCCCGGCTTCAGGTCACCCGTGACCGCGATCGCGGCGGCCTGCACGGCGATCGTGACGGTCGCGGGGGCGGAGGTGAAGCGTCCGTCCGAGACGGTGTAGCTGAACGAGTCGGCGCCGCTGAAGCCGGCGTCCGGGGTGTACGTGCGGCTCGCGCCTGCGCCGGTGACGGAGCCGTGCTGGGGGGCGGTCACGGCGTAGGTGAGCGGCTTGCCCTCCGTGTCGCTGCCGTCCAGCGTGATCGCGACGGGGGTGCCCCAGGAGGTTGCGGCCGTGACGTCCGCGGCGACGGGCGGGAGGTTCTGCGCCACCGTGATGGTCGCCGTCGCGGGTGCCGAGGTGTTGGTCCCGTCGCTCACCGTGTAGCTGAACGAGTCTGACCCGACGAAGCCGGCGGCGGGCGTGTAGGTCAGGTTCGGCGCTGTCCCGGTCAGGGTGCCGTGCTGGGGTGCGCCGGAGACGGCGTACGTGATCGGCTGGCCCTCCGGGTCGGAGCCGGAGAGGGTCACCGCGACGGGCTCAGCGACCTCCGTAGCGGCGCTCACCGCGTTCGCGGTCGGCGGCAGGTTCGCGGCGACGGTGATCGTCACGGTCGCCGGGATCGAGGTGCCCTGCGAGTCGGTCGCCGTGTAGGTGAAGCTGTCCGTGCCGCTGTAGCCGGCGGCCGGAGTGTACGTGGCGATGCCGGACGAGGAGAGCGTCAGGGAGCCGTGCTGCGGCTGGGTGGGCGTCGCGTAGGAGAGCGGTTCGCCGACCAGGCTGGTGCCGCGCAGCGGGATGCCGGTCGCCACCGTGCGGGGGACCGTCGTGCTGAAGCTCTCCGCCATCGGGGTGGTGTTCGGGGCGATCGAGTGCGATGCCACCAGCAGCCACGAGTCGTAGGCGGTGTCGCCGACGTCGGCGATCGCGAACTCGAGGTGGTTGGTGACGCCCGGGTTCACCGCGGCGACGCAGTCGAGCGGCTTCGAGTAGCCGTCCATCTGCGTGATCTGCGAGCCGGTCCCGTCCACGTAGTACTGCGCGTTCGTGTGGTCGTTGACGTTGTCGACGCTCATCCGCGTCCCGTCCGGGAGCACGGCGCAATTCGTGCCGTTGACCAGGATGGCGAAGCCGTCGTTCACGTTCTGGCCGACGTACTCCGGGTACTCCTCCGAGCCGAAGACGTAGGAGAGGGCGATCTGCGAGGTCGACGGGACGAAGTCGAACGACAGCACCGCCGCGTCGTGGGTGTCACCAGGCACCGACGGGGTGCCCGGGGTGTTCCACGCCGTCGAGGTCGAGCCGGAGGTGTTCGGTCCCTGCACCGCCGCGGCCGAGCCGGTGGAGAGCACGACCCCGTCCGTGATGCCGAGCGCCGGGTCGAAGCCGGAGAAGATGCCCTCGGCGCCGGGGCTACCCGTGAAGACGGGGTTCGTCACGGTCGCCAGGGCGGGCCCGGCGATCTCCTGCGCGAGGGCACCGGCGGTCTGGCCGGTGCTCACGGCGGAGGCTGCGGTGGCGGGCGCCGCAGTGGCGAGCGCGCCTCCGGCAGCGAGGAGGAGCGCGATCGCTCCGGCGGTCAGCGCGCGGGCATGCGTCATCGCCATGGGAACCTCTTTCGTCGGGTGGGGTTCCGAGGATGGGACTCGGGGTCGAGGGGGTGGCGTCAGCGTATGCGGGGCGGGAGACGCCGGCCCGGCACGAGGGCGGCTGTTACGACTTGTCCCGCGGACGGGGGAGACGGCGCCACGCGAGTACGTTGGCACCCGTGCAGACGTTCCTGCCCTATCCCTCTTTCGCCGAGAGCGTGCGCCTGCTCGACCGCGCGCGGATGGGGAAGCAGCGGGTCGAGGCGCTCCAGGTGCTGCGGGCGGTCACGGTCCCCGGATATGGCTGGCGCAACCACCCGGTCGCGAAGATGTGGCGCGGGTACCTCCCCGCCCTCACCAAGTACGCCCTCGAATCCGCCGACGCGTGGATCGAGGCCGGCCACGCCGACACCGTGCGCCCGCAGGTGCTCGCCTTCGCGCCGGAGGTGGAGCACCGGTCGCAGGACGAGTTGGGGCTTCCGCCGTGGATCGGCGACCCCGACTTCCACCTCAGCCATCAGTCGAACCTGGTGCGCAAGGACCCGGAGTTCTACGGCCCGCTCTTCCCGGGTGTGCCCGACGACCTCCCCTACCTCTGGCCCGGCCCCACCCGGGACTGATCGAAAGGAAAGCAATGCAGTTCAGATACCTCGGCGACTCCGGCCTCAAGATCTCGGAGATCACCTACGGCAACTGGTTGACCCACGGCTCGCAGGTCGAGAACGATACGGCGACCGCGTGCGTGCGCGCGGCGCTCGACGCCGGCATCTCGACCTTCGACACGGCGGACGTCTACGCCAACACGCAGGCGGAGACGGTGCTCGGCGAGGCGCTGAAGGGCGAGCGCCGCCAGTCGCTGGAGATCTTCACGAAGGTGTTCGGCCCCACAGGTCCGAAGGGCCACAACGACGTCGGGCTGTCGCGCAAGCACATCCTGGAGTCGATCGACGGCTCGCTGCAGCGCCTGCAGACCGACTACGTCGACCTGTACCAGGCGCACCGGTTCGACGTCGAGACGCCGCTGGAGGAGACGATGCAGGCGTTCGCCGACGTGGTCCGCTCCGGCAAGGCGCTGTACATCGGCGTCAGCGAGTGGACGGCGGAGCAGCTGCGCGCGGGGCACGCGCTGGCGAAGCAGCTGGGCATCCAGCTGATCTCGAACCAGCCCGAATACTCGGCGCTGTGGCGCGTGATCGAGGCGGAGGTCGTGCCGGCCTCCAAGGAGCTCGGCATCTCGCAGATCGTCTGGTCGCCGGTGGCGCAGGGCGTGCTGAGCGGAAAGTACAAGCCGGGCGCGCCCCTCCCAGAGGGCAGCCGGGCGACCGACGAGAAGGGCGGCGCGGGCGCGGTCAAGCGCTGGCTGACGGACGACGTGCTCACGCGTGTCCAGGAGCTGACGCCGATCGCGCAGGAGCTGGGCCTCACCCCGGCGCAGCTCGCGGTCGCCTGGGTGCTGCAGAACGACAACGTCGCCGCCGCGATCATCGGAGCCTCCCGCCCGGAGCAGGTCGTCGAGAACGTGAAGGCCTCGGGCGTCACGATCCCGGGCGAGCTGCTGTCGCGGGTGGACGAGGTGCTCGGCGACGTCGTCGAGCGCGACCCGTCGCATACGGCGACGCGCTCGCCGAAGACGCGGGAGGCGTGAGAGGCGGGACGCCTGAGAGGCGGGGATGGCCCCGGCACTAGCCACACCGCCCCCCATCCCATAGCCTCCCGCTGTGGACCTTCAGCTCACCGGAAAGCACGCCGTCGTCACCGGCGCGAGCCGCGGCATCGGCCTCGCCATCGTCCGCGCCCTCCTGCGGGAGGGCGTCTCCGTCGTCGGGATCGCGCGGAAGGGGACGCCGGAGACGGCGGCCGCCGAGCGCGACGGCGACTTCCGGCTCGTCGAAGCGGATCTCGGGGGAGAGGACGGTATCCTCGCCGCCGCCGCCCAGCTCGACGGTCCGGTCGACCTGCTCGTCAACAACGTGGGGTCGGCGCCGCCGCGGCCCGGCGGGTTCCCGAGCATCACGGACGAGCAGTGGACGGGCACCTACGCCCTGAACGCGCTCGCCGCCGTGCGGACCACGCGTGCCCTGTTCGACCGCATCCCGGATGGTGGATCGGTCGTGAACATTGTCTCGGAGAACGCGATCCTGTCCGATCCGCTCGTCATGGACTACAGCGCGGCGAAGGCGGCGCTGCTCAGCTTCACGAAGTCGCTGTCGAAGGAGCTCGGGCCGCGTGGCATCCGGGTCAACTCGATCAGCCCGGGTCCGGTCGCGACCGACCTCTGGCTCGGGGACGGCGGCGTCGCCCGCACCGTCGCCGCGGCCACGGGTGGCGACCCGGACCAGGTGCGGCACGGCGCGGAGGCGTCGATGCCGACGGGACGCTTCACCACCCCGGACGAGGTGGCCGCGCTCACCGTGATGCTGGCGAGTCCGCTGCTCGGCAACCTGACCGGCTCCGACGTCGTGATCGACGGCGGCCTGCGCCAGACGATGTGAGGGCTACGCGGCCAGGTCGCGCACGAAGGTGAGCAGCTCGAGCCGGCGCCCGTCGGGGAGTTCGATGACGCCCTCGCGCTCGCTGCGGCGGCTGAAGCCGAGCTTGCGGTACAGGGCGTGGGCTCCGAGCATGTCCGGCCCGCTGTTCAGGACGACCGCGCGGGCGCCGCGGGCCTGCGCCTCATCGATCGCGAACTCGGTCAGCGCGATGCCGACGCCGCGGCCGCGTGCGGTCGGGCTGGTCGCGAGCAGCCGGAAGTAGAGCTCGTCCGACGCGATCTCGCCGTGCATGTCGAAGCCCGGGCGGAGCAGTGCGACGGTGCCGACCAGCTCGCCGGTGGCCGTATCCTCGGCGACGAAGAACTCGAACTCTCCCGCCAGCGCCTCCGGGTGCTTCAGCTCCTCGCGGTAGCGTTCGGGCAGGTCGTCGTAGTCGTGCGTGTAGGCGGCGTGCGTGAGCGCGCCGATGGCCGCGAACTCGTCGTCGGCCGCAGCCCTGATCCGGATGCCGTTCATCGTGTTCACCGTAACGGACAAGCGCGGAGGGGGCCGGGGCATTCCCGGCCCCCTCCGCCGCG
>JAEWJG010000384.1 GCA_023386675.1 Actinomycetes bacterium | reverse complement strand
GTCATCACCGGTCCGATCGCCCAGGTGGAGGAGCCCCAGCCGGTCGGCGCCGCGGCGCGCCACGGGGGCGACGAGCGCTCGCCCTCGCACCACGACCATCCTGCGCGTACTCTCTTCGGAGTGCTGGACACCGATGACGCCTCAGCCCAGGACGAGCACCCCCTCGTCTGGCGGCAGCAGAACTACCTGTCCCATGAGGAGCCGCCGAAGAAGCGCCGCTGGGTGAAGCGGCTCATTGTCACGGTCGTGATCCTCGCGGTCCTCGGCGGCATGGCGGGTGGCGCCTACGCCATCTTCCAGCCCCAGATCGCCAAGGTGGAGAACGCGCTCTTCCCGCCTGCGAACGACTACAAGGGCAGCGGGACGGGCGAGGTCACCTTCACGATCAAGTCCGGTGACGACGGATCGGCGATCTCCAACAACCTGGCCAAGGCCGGCGTGGTCAAGACGTACGAGGCCTTCTACTCGCTGCTGCTTCGCCAGAAGCCGCAGGTGGAGTTCCAGCCCGGCGTCTTCAAGCTGGCCAAGCAGATGAGCGCGGCGGCTGCGCTGGCGGCGCTCCAGGACCCGGCCTCGCGGATGCAGAACACCGCGGTCATCCCCGAGGGGACGGTCGAGAAGGACATTCTGCAGACGGTGTCGGACGCGACGAAGATCCCGCTGACCGACCTCCAGGCCGCGGCGGCGAATCCGGCCGCGTACGGGCTGCCCGCCGAGGCCAAGTCGCTGGAGGGCTTCCTGTTCCCGGCGACCTACACCTTCGCTCCGGGCACCACCGCCCAGCAGGCCATCAAGACCATGGTCGACCGGATGTTCCAGTCGCTCGACGAGGCCGGCGTCGCGCCGGCGAACCGCTGGAACACCGTCGTGCTGGCGTCGATCGTGCAGCGCGAGGCCGGGCTGAAGGACGACTACCCCAAGGTCGCCCGGGTGTTCCTCAACCGCATCGCGCAGGGCTGGGACCTGCAGTCCGATGCGACGGTCGCCTACGGCACGGGACACACGGACCGGGTCACGACCACCGACGCCGAGCGGGCGGACGCGGGCAACCCCTACAACACGTACGTGCACCCGGGCCTGCCGGTCGGCCCGATCTCCAACCCAGGTGACCTGGCGATCAACGCGGTGCAGAAGCCTGCGGACGGCACGTGGATGTACTTCGTGACCTGGAACCTGCAGACCGGCGAGACGATCTTCTCGACGACGCAGGCCGAGCACGATGCCGCGGTGGCGAAGTGGCAGCAGTGGATGAAGGACAACCCGAACTATGGCTGATTCCCGGAAGCGACCGACGGACGAGAAGCTGGGCGTCGAGGACGGGGTGTCGGCGCGGTGGAGCTCAGGGGCAGCGCGGAGCGATGCCGCGACCCCAGCGCCGAGGGAGCCTGCGACCGAGGTCACCGTGGACGGTGTGGCAGAACGTGACGCGGAGGCCGCCATCGCCGAGCTGGTCGAGGCGGAGCGCGAGCGCGAGGCCGAGGAGGCGGCGGTCGAGGAGGCCGAAGCCGCCGAGGAGCGCGAGGAGCCGGAGGAGCCGGACGATTCCGCTGACGTGGAGGAGCCCGAGCCGGAGCCCGCTCCTGCTCCCGCCCCGGCCAAAGCGGCCAAGAAGGGCACGTCGACCCCGCGCAAGCCCAAGGCCCCGAGCCGCCGCCTCGCGGTGCTCGGGTCGCCCATCGGCCACTCGCGCTCCCCGGAGCTGCACCGCGCGGCGTACGACTCCCTCGGCCTCGATTGGTCGTACGAGGCCATCGAGGTCGCCGAGGACGGCCTCTCTGCGTTCATCGACGGTCTCGGCCCGGAGTGGCGCGGCCTGTCGCTGACGATGCCGCTCAAGAAGGCCGTACTCCCGCTACTCAGCGAGACCGACCGCATCGCGGACCAGACCGGCGGTGCGAACACGGTCCTGCTCGACGGCGAGGCGCTGCGCGGCTTCAACACCGATGTGGCCGGCATCGTCCGTGCTCTGCAGGCCGCCGACGTCGAAGAGGCTCGGTACGTCCACATCCTGGGCGGGGGAGCGACCGCCGCGTCCGCGCTGGTCGCCGCCGCCGAGCTGGGCGCGGAGCGCGTGGACGTGCATGTGCGCGATCTCGCCCGCAGCGCCTGGATCGAGCCGCTGGCGAACGACCTCGGGCTGCGAGTGCGCATCCGCCCGTTCTCGCAGGCGGACCGCTCACTCGATGTCCCCGACCTCGTGATGAGCACCCTGCCGGGCGGGACGACGACGGAGGCGGTCTACACCGACTCCACGCGCCGCCGTTCGGTGCTGTTCGACGTGGCCTACGAGCCGTGGCCGACGGCACTGGCGCGCCAGTGGGAGTCTGTCGGCGGTCGCGTGGTCTCGGGCCTGGCGATGCTCGCGCACCAGGCGCTGCTCCAGGTGCGGATCTTCGTGTCCGGCGACCCGTTGCAGCCCCTGGAGGACGAGCCCGGCGTGCTCGCCGCGATGCTGGACGCGGTGGGGATCGACGAGCAGGGCGAGCCGCTGGAGGAGTAGCAGGGACGCGGTCACACGTCCGGTCCGTCGGGGCCGATGTGCCAGAATCGAAGCATGCTTCGTTGGCTCACGGCCGGGGAATCCCACGGCCCCGAACTCATCGCCGTCCTGGAGGGCCTGCCCGCCGGGGTCCCGGTGTCGCTCGACGCCATCCGCGCCGACCTCGCGCGCCGCAAGCTCGGTTACGGCCGCGGCGCGCGCATGAAGTTCGAGCAGGACGCCCTGGACATCTCGGGCGGCGTGCGCCACGGCTACAGCCTCGGCAGCCCGATCGCGCTGCGCATCGGCAACACCGAGTGGCCCAAGTGGGTCGACGTGATGAGCCCGGAGCCGGTCGACCCCGGGGTGCTGAACTCCGGCCGCGGCGCCGCCCTCACGCGCCCGCGCCCCGGCCACGCCGACCTCGTCGGTATGCAGAAGTACGGCTTCGACGAGGCCCGTCCGGTGCTGGAGCGCGCGAGTGCCCGTGAGACCGCCGCCCGCGTCTCGCTTGGCGCGATCGCCAAGTCGTTCCTGAACGAGCTCGGCATCACCCTCGTCAGTCACACCCTCTCGATCGGCCCGGTCCGCGTCCCCGAGGACGCTCCGCTGCCGCGTCCCACGGACGTCGATACGCTCGACGCCGACCCGCTGCGCTGCTTCGACCCCGCCACCTCCGAGCGCATGGTCGCCGAGGTGGATGCGGCGCACAAGGACGGCGACACCCTCGGCGGCGTCGTCGAGGTGCTCGCCTACGGCCTCCCGCCGGGGCTCGGCTCGCACGTGCACTGGGACCGCAAGCTGGACGCGCAGCTCGCGGCCGCGCTGATGGGCATTCAGGCGATCAAGGGGGTCGAAATCGGCGACGGCTTCCTCACCACCACCCGCCGCGGGTCCGAGGCGCACGACGAGCTGCTGGCGGAGGACGGCACGATCGTCCGCACCAGCGACAAGGCGGGCGGCACCGAGGGCGGCATGAGCACCGGGGGCGTGCTCCGCGTCCGCGCCGGCATGAAGCCGATCGCCACCGTCCCGCACGCGCTGCGGACCGTGGATGTGGCGACCAGCGAGGCCGCGCCGGCGCACCACCAGCGCTCCGACGTCTGCGCCGTACCCGCTGCGGGCGTGGTGGCGGAGGCGATGGTCGCCCTCGTGCTGGCGAACGCCGTGCTCGAGAAGTTCGGCGGCGATTCCGTGGCCGAGACGGCCCGCAACCTGCAGGGCTACCTCGCGAACATCCCGCAGAACCTCACCACCGAGCGCGTCCACGCGCCCTACGCCTGAGCGCCGTGACGTCCCGCGACACCATCGCGCTGATCGGTCCGCCGGCGGCGGGCAAGTCGCGAGTCGGCAAGCGACTGTCCAAGCGGCTCGGCCTGCCCTACGTCGACACCGACGCCGCCGTCGTCGCGCTGCACGGCCCCATCCCGGAGATCTTCGCGACCCACGGCGAGCCCTACTTCCGCGAGCGGGAGCGCGCCGCGGTCGCCGACGCTCTGCGGAACCCGGGCATCGTCTCGCTGGGCGGGGGAGCGGTACTCGACCCGGCGACGCAGGCCGACCTCGCGCGGGCGCGGGTCGTGCTCCTGACCGTGCAGCCGGAGGCGATCGCCAAGCGGATCACCAACGGCAAGCGCCCGCTCATCACCGACCTCGACTCGTGGAAGCGCCTCGTCGCCTCCCGGAGCGAGCTGTACCAGTCGCTCGCCGACTACACGGCCGACACCTCGTCCCGTCCGATCGACACCATCGTGGCGGAGATCGCCGCGTGGGTTCGCGCGGGCGGCGACACGGAAGGACACGCATGACCGACGCCCCCACCGAGATCCTCGTCGCCGGACGTGAGCCGTACCCGGTCGTCGTCGGCCGCGGCGTGCGCTTCGACCTGGGCCCGCACCTGGGCACCGGCGTACGCAAGATCCTGCTCGTGCACCAGCCGACGCTCGGCGCGGCGGCCGCCGAGCTGCGCGAGTCGCTCGTCGACCGTTACGAGGTGCTGCTCGCCGAGATCCCGGACGCGGAGGCGGCGAAGCGCATCGAAGTCGCGTCGTTCCTCTGGCAGATCATGGGCCAGGCCGACTTCACCCGCTCGGACGCGGTGATCGGCTTCGGCGGCGGCGCGGTCACTGACCTCGCGGGCTTCGTCGCGGCGACCTGGCTGCGCGGCGTGAAGCTGATCCAGGTTCCCACGACGCTGCTCGGGATGGTGGACGCTGCGGTCGGCGGCAAGACCGGCATCAACACGGCAGAGGGCAAGAACATGGTCGGCGCCTTCTACGCGCCGGCGGCGGTGATCTGCGACCTGGACACGCTGTCATCGCTCCCGCGCAACGAGCTGCTCGCCGGGTTCGCCGAGGTCGTCAAGTACGGCTTCATCGCGGAGCCCGAGATTCTCGACATCCTCGAGGCGGACGTCGACCGGGCGACCGACCCGGAGAGCCCGGAGTTCCGCCGGCTGGTGGAGCTGTCCATCGGCATCAAGGCACGGGTCGTGGGGGAGGACTTCACCGAGCAGGGCCTCCGCGAGATCCTCAATTACGGCCACACGCTGGGTCACGCGATCGAGCACGCCGAGCGGTACCAGTGGCGCCACGGCGCGGCGGTCTCCGTCGGGATGGTGTTCGCCGCCGAGCTGGCCCGGCTGAGCGGCCGCCTGAGCGACGAGGTCGTGGAGCGGCACCGCCGCATCCTGGAATCCCTCACCCTGCCAGTGTCGTACCCGGCCGGCCGCTGGCAGACCCTGCTGGCGACCATGCAGCGCGACAAGAAGGCGCGGGGCAGTATGCTCCGATTCATCGTGCTCGACGACGTGGCCCGCCCGACCGTGCTGGCCGGCCCGGACCAGAGCCTGCTGTTCGCCGCATACCAGGAGGTGGGTTCGTGACCGACAAGAGCCACGTGGCGGACATCCTGGTCCTGAACGGCCCGAACCTCGGCCGCCTCGGCACGCGCGAGCCCGACGTGTACGGCTCCGGCACGCTCGACGACCTCCGCGGCGTGCTGCAGGAGGATGCGGGAGACGATCGCATCGACCTGCGCCAGACCGACGACGAGGGGCAGCTGCTCGGCTGGCTGCACGAGGCCGCGGACTCGGGCAGCCCCGTCATCCTGAACGCCGGCGCGTGGACGCACTACTCGTACGCGCTGCGGGATGCGGTGTCGCTCGTCACGAAGGCGGGCGGGACCGTGATCGAGGTGCACCTGTCGAATCCGCACGCCCGCGAGGAGTTTCGGCACACCAGCGTGCTCACCGCCGTCTCGACCGGGGTGATCGCGGGATTCGGCTTCGAGTCGTACCGGCTGGCGCTGGCGTTCATTCGCCGAAACCGGCGCTGACGTCTAGAATCTTCTGGGGCCTTCTGCGCTCCCCGCATCTTTCTCACCAACGAACGGAACATCCTCTTGGCTTCTACCGCTGACATCAAGAACGGCGTCGTCCTCAGCATCGACGGACAGCTCTGGAGCGTGATCGAGTTCCAGCACGTCAAGCCGGGCAAGGGCGGTGCGTTCGTCCGCACCAAGCTCAAGAACGTCACGACGGGCAAGACGGTCGACCGCACCTACAACGCGGGCGCCAAGATCGACATCACCAACGTCGACCGCCGCGACTACCAGTACCTGTACCAGGACGGCGCGGACTTCGTGTTCATGGACACCTCCGACTACGACCAGATCACCATCCCTGGTCCGGTCGTCGGCGACGCCGCCAACTTCATGCTCGAGAACCAGAACGTGACCGTCGCGCTGCACGAGGGCTCGCCGCTCTACGTCGAGCTCCCGGCGTCGGTCGTGCTCGAGATCACCTACACCGAGCCGGGTCTGCAGGGCGACCGCTCGACCGGCGGCACCAAGCCGGCGACCGTCGAGACCGGCTACCAGATCCAGGTCCCGCTGTTCCTCGAGACCGGCACCAAGGTCAAGGTCGACACCCGCACGGGCGACTACCTCGGCCGCGTCAACGACTAGATGAGCGCGCGCACCAAGGCCCGTAAGCGCGCCCTCGACGTCCTGTACAGCGCCGACCTGCGGCAGACGCCGCTGCGTCAGGCGCTCGCGACCGAGGCCGAGCGCGCGGCGTCACAGCCGGCGCGCGAGGCGTCGTGGCTGTACGCCCGCGAGATCCTCGACGGCATCATCGAGCACCAGGACGAGATCGACGAGCAGATCGAGACGTACGCCCAGGGGTGGACGCTCGCCCGCATGCCCGCCGTCGACCGCGCCATCCTGCGCATCGGCGTCTGGGAGGTGCTGTACAACGACGAAGTGCCGGAAGGTGTCGCGATCTCCGAGGCGGTCGAGGCCGCGACGGTGCTGTCGACGGACGACTCGGCCGGGTTCGTGAACGGCCTGCTCGCGAAGATCGCACAGGCCAACGGCTCGGCCGACCGCGCATGAGCGCGCGTCTCCGCCGGATCGCGGCGGTCGTGGCGCTGGCCGTCGGCGTCGCCGTGGCCGCGGCGGGATGCTCGCTGCTCGGCGGAGCGTCCAACGTCCCGGTGGCGACGGATGCGCCCCCGAAGGGGACCGACGGCGCGGTCGACTTCGACGGCGGCTTCCTGACGGTCGGCGCCGGTGAGAAGAAGGTCGACATCTGGTTCGACGCGATGTGCCCGGTGTGCGGCGCGTTCGAGAAGGCCAACGGTACGACGCTCGCGAACGCCGTCGACGACGGCTCTGTCACGCTGCGGCTGCACCCGCTGACGTTCCTCGACGCCGTCTCGAACGGCACCGGCTACTCGACGCGCGCCGCCGCCGCGCTGACGTGCGTCGCCGTGACCGACAAGAACGCCATCCTGCCGTTCTACCAGGCGCTGTTCACCGACCAGCCGGAGGAGAACTCCGACGGGCTGACCGACAAGGAGCTCGCGAAGCGCGCGAGCGACGCGGGCGCGGGCGACATCTCCGCGTGCCTCGCCGACAGCGGGCCCTACAAGGCGTGGGCCCAGCGCAACACCGCGGACTCGCAGAAGGGCCCGATCGAGGTGGATGGCAAGAAGGTGCTCGACGTGATCAAAGGCACCCCGACCGTCCTCGTGAACGGCAGGCAGTACCCCGGCGGCGTGGGCGACAAGAAGGCGTTCACCGCCTTCCTGAACGACCACTGACGCCTGCTAGGGTGGAGGTCGTAGGCATCCTTTAAGAGCCGTCCTGTGAGGCGGGGAAGGAGGTCGGCATGACAGCGCGCACCGTGCTGCAGCAGGCTGACATCGCCCGGGCGTTGACTCGGATCTCCCACGAGATCCTGGAGTCCAACCGGGGAACGGACGAGCTGGTGATCCTCGGGATCCCGACCCGCGGCGTCGTGCTCGCGCGGCGGATCGCGGAGAACCTCCAGCGCATCGAACCGGCGGCGATCGCGTCCCCCGCCGACATCGTGGGCGCGCTCGACGTGACCATGTACCGCGACGACCTGTCGCGGCATCCCACCCGCACCCCGCAGCCGACATCGCTGCCCGGCTCGATCGACGGCAAGACCGTGGTCCTGGTGGACGACGTGCTCTTTTCAGGCCGCACGATCCGGGCCGCGCTCGACGCGATCAGCGACCTGGGCCGCCCGCGCGCGGTGCGCCTCGCGGTGCTGGTCGACCGCGGCCACCGCGAGCTGCCCATCCGGGCCGACTTCGTCGGCAAGAACCTGCCGTCCGCAGCCTCCGAGCGCATCTACGTGCGGCTCGACGAGGTGGACGGCGAGGAGTCGGTGACCATCGAGGAGCCCGCTGAGGTGGACGCATGAGGCACCTGCTGAGCACCCGTGAGCTGTCGCGGGACGCGGCCATCCAGCTGCTCGACGTCGCGGAGGACATGGCGGACGTGCAGGAGCGCGAGGTGAAGAAGCTCCCGACCCTGCGTGGCAAGACGGTGGTCAACCTGTTCTTCGAGGACTCGACGCGCACCCGCATCTCGTTCGAGGCCGCGGCGAAACGGCTCTCCGCCGACGTGATCAACTTCTCCGCCAAGGGCTCCAGTGTGAGCAAGGGCGAGAGCCTCAAGGACACGGCCCAGACCCTGCAGGCGATGGGCGCGGACGCGGTGGTCATCCGCCACGGCTCGTCCGGCGCCCCGCAGACCCTCGCGACGAGCGGATGGATCGACGCGGGCATCCTCAACGCGGGCGACGGCACCCACGAGCACCCCACGCAGGCGCTGCTGGACGCGTTCACGATGCGCCGCCGGCTGCACGGCTCCGCCTCGCGCGGGAAGGACCTCGCCGGGGTGTCCGTCGCGATCGTGGGCGACATCCTGCACTCCCGGGTCGCGCGGTCGAACGTGTGGCTGCTGCGGACCCTCGGTGCGCACGTGACGCTGGTCGCGCCGCCGACGCTCCTCCCGGTGGGGGTGGGCGGCTGGCCGGTGCGGGTGCGCTACGACCTGGACCAGGCGATCGCCGACGGACCGGACGTCGTGATGATGCTGCGCATCCAGGCCGAGCGGATGAACGACGCGTTCTTCCCCAACTCCCGCGAGTACGCGCGCACCTGGGGACTGGACGAGGAACGGCTCGGCCGGTTGAAGGCCGATAGCATTGTGATGCACCCGGGACCGATGAACCGCGGGCTGGAGATCTCGGCCGCGGCCGCGGACTCCCCGCGCTCGACGGTCCGGGAGCAGGTCGCCAACGGCGTCTCCGTGCGGATGGCGGCCCTGTACCTGCTGCTGTCCGGCAGCGGTAGCGGGCAGGTGGTGTGAGGTGAGTGTGGAGAAGTTCCTGATCGGCGGCGCGACGCTGGCCGACGGCACCCGCGCCGATCTGCTGATCGACGGCGGCCGGATCGCCGAGGTCGGCACCGGGCTGAGCGCCGCGGGCGCGACCCGGATCGACGCGGACGGGCTGCTGGCGCTGCCCGGCCTGGTCGACCTGCACACGCACCTGCGTGAGCCCGGCTACGAGCAGAGCGAGACCGTGCTGACCGGAACCCGGGCCGCCGCGGCGGGCGGGTTCACGGCGGTGTTCGCCATGGCGAACACGTCGCCGGTCGCCGACACCGCAGGCGTCGTCGAGCAGGTGCTGAGCCTGGGGGAGGCCGCGGGGTACGCCACCGTGCGCCCGATCGGCGCCGTCACCGTCGGCCTCGAGGGCCGGCGGCTCGCCGAGCTCGGCGCGATGGCCGCCTCCCGGGCTCGTGTCCGCGTCTTCTCGGACGACGGCAAGTGCGTCTCCGACCCGCTGCTGATGCGCCGGGCGCTGGAGTACGTGAAGGCGTTCGACGGCGTGATCGCGCAGCACGCGCAGGAGCCGCGGCTCACCGAGGGCGCGCAGATGAACGAGGGCGAGCTCTCCGGCGAGCTCGGGCTGGCCGGCTGGCCTGCGGTCGCCGAGGAGTCGATCATCGCCCGGGATGTGCTGCTCGCCGAGCACGTCGGCTCGCGGCTCCACGTCTGCCACGTCTCGACCGCGGGCAGCGTCGACGTGATCCGCTGGGCCAAGGCCCGCGGGATCGACGTCACCGCCGAGGTCACGCCGCACCACCTGGCGCTCACCGAGGAGCTGGCATCCGGCTACGACGCGCGCTACAAGGTCAACCCGCCGCTGCGTCGCCGTGAGGACGTGGAGGCGCTGCGCGCCGGCCTCGCGGACGGCACCATCGACATCGTCGCGACCGACCACGCACCGCATCCCGTCGAGTCCAAGGACTGCGAGTGGGACGCCGCCGCCTTCGGCATGGTGGGGCTGGAGTCGGCTCTGCCGGTCGTGCAGGCCAGCGTCGTCGACAACGGGATGCTGGGCTGGGCCGACGTCGCCCGCGTCCTCTCCGCGACCCCGGCCCGGATCGGCCGCCTCGACGGGCACGGCGGCGCGCTGGAGGCCGGCGCGGCCGCGAACCTGTTCCTCTACGACCCGACCGCCTCGCGGACGTTCGCGACGAGCGACCTCGCGGGCAAGGGCGTCAACTCCCCGTACCTGGGGCTCACGCTCCCCGGCCGGGTCGTCGCCACCTTCCACCAGGGCCGCCCGACCGTGCTCGACGGGGTCGTGCGCGACACAGAGGAGGTGGCCGCCCGTGGATAAGGTGCTCCCCACCGTCGGCATCCTGGTCGTCGTCGCCCTGGTGCTGGTCCTCGCGATCGTCGGCTGGCGTCGCCGCGTGCGACGCGACAGCGGAGCCGGCGGCGGCTACACGACGCCGGGCACGCTGAGCGCGCCGACGGCGGACGCGGCTGTGCTGTACGTCGCCACCACCAAGGCCGGCCAGCACCTGGAGCGGCTCGCCCTCCCCGGGCTCGCCTTCCGCGGCACGGGGACGCTCACCGTCCGGCCCGAGGGCGTCGCCATCGCGGTGACCGGCGAGACGCCCGTCTTCATCCCGGCCGCCGTCGTCACCGGCGTCGGCGCCGCGAGCGTCGCCATCGACCGTGCGGTCGAGCGCGACGGCCTGGTCCGCCTCGGCTGGACCACCAGCGGCGGCACGGCCGCCGACAGTTACTTCCGGGTCGTCGACCCGGCCGGCAGCGCGCAACTCAGCGCGGCCATCCAGCGAATCGTCCCCGGAGCGGACGCCCCGGATGCGGCGGGCACGCCCCGCCCGAACGACAAGGAGGTGTGACGTGCTCGCAGCAGACCCCGCGGTGCTCGTCCTCGAAGACGGAACACGCTACGTCGGACGGGCCTACGGCGCCCGCGGACGCACACTCGGCGAGGCCGTCTTCGCGACCGGCATGACCGGCTACCAGGAGACCCTGACCGACCCGTCGTACGACCGCCAGATCGTCGTCGCCACCGCCCCGCAGATCGGCAACACCGGCTGGAACGACGAGGACGCAGAGAGCCGGGGCGACAAGATCTGGGTCGCGGGCTACGCCGAGCGGGACCCGTCGCCACGGGCGTCGAATTGGCGCGCGACAGGCACTCTCGACGACGAGCTGGTCCGGCAGGGGATCGTGGGTATCGCCGGGATCGACACTCGCGCCGTGGTGCGCCACCTGCGCAGCCTCGGGT
>JAEWJG010000369.1 GCA_023386675.1 Actinomycetes bacterium | reverse complement strand
GTTCATCTCCGAGCGCGACATCATGAACTGCGTGCACGAGCACGGGTTGCTGGTGAGCCAGAACATCGACGAGGACGCCGTCGCGGGGGTTCAGCGGCTCGTGGAGGACCAGATCGGCATGGTCGAGAAGGTTTCGGCAGGCATCGAGCAGACCGTGGTGCATGCGGTCGAGCAGGATGCCCAGTGGGCGCTCCTGTTCGGCGGGCGCTGAGGCGGAAGGGAGTACTCGGATGAGCGCGTTGGGCGATGTGATCGGCGAAGCCGCGAGAGAGGTCGCGGAGCACACGGTGGGGGCGATCGACCAGCTGGTCAACCAGGCCGCGGTGAAGCTGATGAACGGTGTGCTTCCGGCGATGGTCCACGCCCACAACACCGCGGTGAAGTCCGGCGGGTGGGTCGCCGTGGAGGCGAGTTCGGCGGCAGTGCAGTTCGCGCTCGGCTCGGCGAGCACGAGCAACGGAGTCCTGGCCGGGATGGTCGCGCAGAAGGTCGATCACGCCGTCGCGCAGCTCTCCTCCGAGAATCATTACGACCGTGGAGTGAACAGCATCTCATGATCGACTACACCGCTCTGCGAGATCTGGAAGAGGCACACGACCAGGCGCGCGCTGCCGCACGGCAGAGGATCCAGGACGCTGAGGGCTACCGTCAGCAGTATCAGGCTCGGATGACGACGATGAAAGAGGCCTTCTACGAAGTCGCTTCTCGCGCCGGGGTGGCCGACGACTCTTCCTTCCAGAAGGCGCTTCAGGAGGTGTCTGCCGAGGAGGACGAGAATCTGGCAGACGCGTCTCGGGTGATCATGGCGCTCGACGAGGACTATCAGCGGTTGCTGAACGAGCAGGCCGACGAGCGCGAGGACGTGCTGGCCGGCAGAATTGAGGGCTGACCCGCTACCGGATCCGCACCCGCCCCTGCTGCCACATGCGCGCCGCCGTCACGCGCGGGTTGGCCTGCTCGTCCGCATCCACACCGAGTGCCGTGTACAGGCGGGCGAGCATCGTCTCGACCGCGCGAACGCTCGTGCCGCGCTCGGTCGCGATGCGCCGGGTCGACGCACCGGACGCGACCAGCCGCAGCACCTCCGCCTGCGCCCGCGTCACGGTCCGCACGTCGCCAGTCGGCTCGGCGGGGCGGTGCTCGCCGCCGACGATCGCCGCGTCGACCGCGGCGACCAGCACGTCCACATCCTTCACCTGCGACTTCACCAGGTAGACGGCCGAGGGAGGGAGCGCGTCGTCGCCCACCGCCAGCTCCGGCGACAGGTGCGATGTGAGCACGACGAGTCCCACCCAGGGCAGCTCGCGGTGCACGCGCCACAGCAGCTCGGCGCCGGAGCCGCCGCCGCCGAAGTCGAGGTCGGTCACGATCGCGTTCGGCTCGACCTGCAGGATCGTGGACCACGCCTCCTCGGCGGACGTCGCCTGCGACGCCTCGATGCCGGTGGAGCGCAAGGCGGACGCGACCATCGACGCCGTGAAAACGTCGTCGTCGGCCACCACGGCTCTCAGTGTCCGCGTCCGCGCGGAAGTGTCGGTCATCTGCTGGCTCCTGCCTCCTATGTCACCGTCCCAGAGGTGGACGCCACGAGCCCGTCGACGGCGCCGAGGAGCTCGGTGAGGGGGAACGGCTTGGTCAGGTAGCCGATCCCGGTTCCGGCGAGCTCCGCAGGCGGGGCCAGCGAGCCGCTCATGACCAGTATCGGCCGGGCGCTTCCGTCCTCCCGGCGACCGAGCAGTGTCAGGCATTCGCTGAGCGAACAGTCCGGGATGATGGCGTCGAGCAGGACGACGTCCGCCTCCGGGCCGCCGGTCGCGGCTCGCGGGTCGCCGCTCGCCGTCACCCGGTACCCGTGCGAGGCGAGAGCCGCCTCGACGGTGAGCCGGATCAGCGGGTCGTCGTCGACGACCAGGACGTGCGTCCCCCGCTGCTCTACGCTCATGCCAGATCAGTGTAGGCCGCCCGATCCGCCTACAATCCCCTGCATGCCCCGCCCGACCAGAGCCCTGCCATGACCAGCCCGGCCGAAGCCCTGCGCCTCAATGGTCTGGATGCGCTGTTCCACGGCCATCCGGACGGCGTCTGCGTCGTCGACGTGGACGGCGTGTTCGTCGACTCCAACCCGGTCCTCGCCGAGCTCACCGGCTATCCGTCCGCCGAGCTCCTCGGGATGCGCTTCACGCGTCTCCTGCACCCCGACTACGTGGAGTCCACGATGGCGCGGTTCCGGGAGGCGGTCGCCGGGCGGAACCGGCGGTACGTCACACGCATCGTCACGCCCGACGGCACCGTGCGCCTGCTCGACGTGACGCTCATCCCGCTGCGAGGCGAGGACGGTTCCGTCTCGGCGGCGCTCGCCATCGCCCGCGACATCGGGGATGTCGAGCGGGCGGCCACGGCGGCCGCCGGCAACGAGGCGCTCGTGCGGATGGCCGCGCGGATCGCCGGGTTCGCCGGCTGGTTCGTGGACGTGGAGACCGGCCGGATCGAGTGGAGCGAGGAGCTCTTCCGCCTGCTCGGCATGGAGCCGGGGCGCGCGCCCGGCGAGGAGGACTCGCTCGCCCTGTTCCAGCCCGCGGACCGCGAGGCGGTCGCCCGCGCCTTCGAGCGCACCATGCATCACGGCGAGCCGCTCGACCTGCGGGCCACGATCGTGGATGCGGCCGGCCGGAACGTGCACGCCCACCTCGTCGGTGAGGCGGAGCGCGACGAGAGCGGCCGCATCGTGCGCGTCCACGGCGCGTTCCACGACGTGACGGCGTCGGTGCAGCACCGCGAGGAGCAGCGCGCGATGGCCCGCCTGCTGCGCCGGTCGCTCGATCAGGTGCACGACGCGATCGGGTTCGTCGACCGGGACTGGCGGTTCACCTTCGCCAACTCGTGGGCGCTGCAGCTCGCGGGCATCGACGAGGCGCGCCTGCGGGACCACACGCTGTGGGAGATGTTCCCCACCTCGCTGGGCAGCCCGTTCGAGACGATCTACCGCGACGCGATGGACCGCGGCGTCGCGGGCACGGCCCGTGCGTTCGTGCCCGACTGGCGCTGCTGGTTCGAGGTGGACGCGCAGCCCACCGAGGAGGGCATCGCGATCATCGTGCGCGACGTCACGGAGGACCAGCGGGCGCGCGAGAAGCTCGACGAGTACACCCGCCGAGTGGAGGCGCAGGCCGCACTGCTGGACGCGGCGCGCGACGCGATTATCGTCCGGGATCTGAACGGCGTCGTCCGGTACTGGAATCACGGCGCCGAGACGATCTACGGCATCCCGGCGCCGGAGGCGGTGGGCCGGTCGGTGCGCGACCTCCTCTACGACGACCCGCGCGAGTTCGACCTGGCAGCGGCGGCCCTGCTGCGCGACGGCTTCTGGGTGGGCGAGTTGCGGCAGCGGCGCGCCGACGGCGCCCTGATCGTCGCCGACTGCCGCTGGCAGCTGTCGCGCGGCGAGGACGGCCAGGTGACGGTGTTCGCGGTGAACTCGGACATCACCGAGCAACGGCGCGAGCAGGAGCAGCGCATCCGGACGCAGCGACTGGAGAGCCTGGGGACGCTCGCCGGCGGCATCGCGCACGACCTGAACAACGTGCTCACGCCCATCCTGATGTCGGTGCAGCTGCTCCGGCAGGACGAGCAGGACCAGCGCCGCCGCGACATGCTCGACGCCCTGGATGCGGCCGCGCAGCGCGGGGCGGCCATGATCCGGCAGGTGCTGTCGTTCGCCCGCGGTTCGCAGGGGCGCCGGGCGCCGGTGGATGTCGGCCCGCTGCTGTGGGAGCTGGCGCGGTTCTGCCGCGAGACGCTGCCGAAGTCGATCGAGCTGCGCGTCGAATCGGCTGACGGCCTGCCCGCGGTGTCGGGG
>JAEWJG010000354.1 GCA_023386675.1 Actinomycetes bacterium | reverse complement strand
GCTCCGGGGTCACCGGCGCGGTCGGGTCGACCTGCGCGGCCGGGTCGACCTGCGCGGCCGGCGCGGCCTGCTCGGGAGCCGTAGCGGTGTCGGCCGTCTCGGTCTCGGGCTCGGCGGCGTCCTGCGCGGCCACCGCATCCACCTCGGACGCGCCATCCACCTCGGACGTGCCATCCACCTCGGGCGTTTCGGAGGTCGGCGCTTCAGCGGCCGGGGCGGCGGTCTCGGAGACGCTCGGAGCCGCCTTCCTCACCACGCGTCGCGTGCCGAAGAGGCCCTTGCGCTTCCGTCCTCCCGTCTCCGTCTCGTTGTCGTTCGTGTTGTCGATGTTCTCGTTATCCACCATCGCTGGTGCACTCCTCGACCGGCGGCGGTTCCCCGCTCGCCGGGTACTCTCCGTCGGGAGGCGGCGCGTGCGGCGCCTCCCTCAATCCTGTTCGGATGCCGCCGGGCTCGTGGCGCGGCGGGCCTCCTTCTCACTGTCCTGCGCCGGCCTCTACGGCCGGCCTTTCATACGGGCGCTCCAGGGCGCCCTCAAGCCTTCTGTCGTTGCTCCCGGCCTGTGACCGGGACGACTGCTGCATAGATTATCGCACGGGCCGCGCGCCTCGACGTCTCCTCCCAGGGCGACACGCAGGGGCCATGCCATAATCCGAGGGTGTCCGACCTTCCCACCGAGGCCGCCTACCGCCGCCCGACCGCTCTCGCCGTGTTCCTCATCGTCGCCGGGGCCATCGGCCTCTGGGCGGCGTTCATGCTCACGGTGGACAAGTTCCACCTGCTCGAGGACCCGAACGCGCAGCTGTCGTGCAACTTCTCGGTGCTGGTCGGCTGCTCCAAGAACCTGAACTCCTGGCAGGGTTCGCTGCTCGGCTTCCCCAACCCGCTTCTCGGGATCGGCGGGTGGACGGCCGCGATCGCCGTCGGCGTCGGCCTCCTCGCGACCCGCGCTCGGTTCGCCCGCTGGTACTGGATCGCGTTCAACGTCGGCGTGCTGCTGGCGCTGGTCCTGGTCATCTTCCTCATCACGCAGTCGCTGACCGTGCTGAACGTGCTGTGCCCGTGGTGCATGGTCACCTGGGTGGTCACCATCCCGACGTTCTGGGCGGTGACGCTCTACAACCTCAAGGAGGGCAACATCCCGGTGCCAGAGCGCGCCCGCCGCCTCTCCGCGACCCTGTACAGCTGGGTGCCCCTCATCACGATCGTCTGCTACGCGATCGTCGCCGTGCTGGCGCAGATCCAGCTCGACTGGATCCACCGCGCCTTCGTCTGACCGACTGGTTGACGCAACACGCCGCCCGGTCGTGTGACCGGACGGCGCGTTGCGTCAACTCGTGCGAGGAGCGGGAGTCAGCCGAACCAGAGGGCGAGCTCGCGCTCGGCGGACTCGGGCGAGTCGGAGCCGTGCACGAGATTCTGCTGGACCTTCAGGCCCCAGTCGCGAGCCAGATCGCCGCGGATGGTGCCGGGCGCGGCGGTCGTCGGGTCGGTCGCACCCGCAAGCGAGCGGAAGCCCTCGATGACGCGGTTGCCCGCGAGGCGGATGGCCACAATGGGGCCGGATTCCATGAACTCCACCAGCGGCTCGTAGAACGGCTTGCCCTCGTGCTCCGCGTAGTGCTGCGCGAGCAGCTCACGATCGGCCTGCAGCATCTTCAGGTCGACGAGCGAGTAGCCCTTGGCCTCGATGCGGCGCAGGATCTCCCCGGTCAGGCTGCGGGCGACCCCGTCGGGCTTGATGAGGACGAGGGTCTCTTCGACGGCAGTGGTCATGGGTTCTCCGTTCCGTTGCCGGCGGCCCGTGCGGCCGCCTGATTGTTTCGGTCGATGCGCGCGGCGGCGATCATGCAGTACGCCCACATGGCGGTGAAGATCGCGCCGACGATGAAGAAGGCGGGGACGAGGAGGCCGGCGGCGACGAGGACGAGCTGCACGATCCATCCCAGGACCACGCCCACGGTGTTCCGCAGCAGCCCGATCGCGACGATCATCAGCACGATCAGCGCCGCTCCCCCGCCGAGCGCGACCCAGGCGGGCAGCGAGTGCAGGCCGAACAGCACCAGCGCGCCGAGGAAGACCACCAGCAGCTCGAAGCCGAGGACGATGGAGCCGAGCATCTCCCGCAGGGAGCGCTGACGGCGCGGCCGGGCGGGCCGACCGGCTTCGGGCGCCGGCGCGTCGGTCACGACGCCGCCTGCTTCCACTCCTGGCTCTCGGCGTACGCCATCGCCTGTCCGACGAGCACGATGCTGCCCGCGACGACGACCGCGCGTTTCGGGCCGTCCTGCGCCCACTCACGGGCGCCCTCGAGCGCGTCGATGGCGTCCGAGTAGACGATGACCGCCTCGTCGCCGACCTCCTCGCGCACCAGGTCGCCGAAGTCCTCGGCGTCGCGGGCGCGGTCGGAGCCCGGCTGCGTCACGAAGAACTGCGTCGCCACCGGGGCGAGCGCACGGACGACGCCGCGTGCGTCCTTGTCCTCGAGGATGCCGACGACGAACGTGATCTCGTCGAAGTCGAAGTAGCTGCGCAGCGCCTCGGCGAGGGTCTCAGCACCTGCCGGGTTGTGCGCCGCATCCACCAGGATGCTCGGCTCGATGCCGATCAGCTGCAGGCGCCCAGGCGAGGTCGCCGTCGCGAAGCCCTCTTCGACCAGGTCCGCCTTCAGCGGCTGCGTGCCCCGGCCGAGGAACGTCTCGACCGCAGCGACCGCGACGGCGGCGTTCTGCGCCTGGTGGTCGCCGTAGAGCGGCAGGAAGACGTCCTCGTAGGTGGCCGCCCGGCCCCGGATCGTCACGAGCTGGCCGCCGACGGCGACGCGCGTCGCGGCGACGTCGAACTCGCGCGGCTGCTCGGCGAACGTCGACTCGGTCAGCTCGGACGCCTCCCGCAGCACACGGTCCGCCTCCGGCGACTGCGCCGACGACACGACGTCGGCGGACGGCTTGATGATGCCGGACTTGGTGCGCGCGATCTCCTCGACCGTGTCACCGAGAGCCTTGGTGTGGTCGAGCGCGATCGGGGTGAACACGGCGACCTGTCCGTCTCCGACGTTGGTCGAATCCCACTCGCCGCCCATGCCGACCTCGATCACCGCGACATCCACCGGGGCGTCCGCGAACGCGGCGAAGGCCAGCGCGGTCAGCGCCTCGAAGAACGTCAGCGGCGCCTTGCCCTGCTCCTCCAGCTCCGCATCCACGATGTCGAGGTAGGGGCTGATGTCGTCCCAGTTGCGCACCAGCGCCTCGTCCTCGATCGGCTCGCCGTCGATGACGATGCGCTCGTTGAACCGCACCAGGTGGGGGCTCGTGAGCAGACCGGTCCGCAGTCCGTAGGCGCGCAGCAGGCTCTCGGCGATGCGGCTGGTCGACGTCTTGCCGTTCGTGCCGGTGATGTGGATGATCGGGTACGCCCGCTGCGGGTCGCCCAGCAGCTCCACGGCACGCCGGGTGGCGTCGAGGCGTCGCTCGGGCGCCCCCTCACCCACCCGGGCGAGCAATGCCTGGTAGACCTCGTCCGCGCGGTCGCGGAAGTCCTCGTCGTCGCTCACAGCGCCGCCTCCTCCACCTTGGTCACGCCGACGGTGAACGCGCCGGCGTTGGCGAACTGCCCGGCGCCGAAGCCCTGTGCGAACGCCGCGTCCTCGCTCGATGCTCCCTCGGCCGACACCTGCACGGCCAGGGCCAGCGTCTCCGTCGCGATGTCGACGTCGCCGGCGAGGCCGAGCGCACGCGCGTCGTCCTCGTGCTCGAACGTCAGGCTGAGCCGGATGCGGTCGCTCACGTCCAGCCCGGCCGCCTTCCGGGTGTCCTGCACGGCGCGGATGACGTCGCGGGCCAGGCCCTCGGCCTCGAGCTCCGGCGTGGTCGCGGTGTCGAGCAGCACGAAGCCGCCGCCCGCGAGCAGCGCCAGGGCCGAGCTGTCATCGCCGCTGCCTGCGGTCTCCAGCACGAGGTCGTACTCCCCCTCGACGAGCGCGATGCCGCCGACGGTCACGACGCCGTCCGACTCCGACCAGTCGCCCGCGCGAGCCGCCTGGATGACCTGCTGCACCTGCTTGCCCAGGCGCGGACCCGCCGCACGGGCGTTCACAGTCAGCTTGCTCGTGATGCCGTAGCGCGCCGCGCTGTCGTCCTGCAGCTCGACCAGCTCGACCGCCTTGACGTTGAGCTCGTCGCGCAGGATGCCCTCGAACGGACGCAGCGCCTCCGCGTTCTCGGCCACCACGGTCAGCGACGCGAGCGGCAGACGCACGCGGCGGCCGGCCTGCTTGCGCAGGGACAGCGCGGTGGAGCTGATGGCGCGGATGCGGTCCATCGCATCCACCAGCGCGTCGTCGGCCGGGAACTCGTCCGCGTCCGGCCAGTCCGTGAGGTGGACGGAGCGACCCCCGGTGAGGTCCTTCCAGATGCGCTCGCTGACGAGCGGCAGCAGCGGGGCTGCGACGCGCGTCAGCGTCTCCAGCACCGTGTACAGCGTGTCGAACGCCTCGGTGCCGCGGCCGTCCTCATCCACGCCCTCCCAGAACCGGTCGCGCGAGCGGCGCACGTACCAGTTGGTGAGCACGTCGGCGAAGTCGCGCAGTTTGGCGGCGGCGAGCGTCGAGTCCAGCCCCTCCAGGTCGGCCGTGACGGCCTCGACCAGGTCGCGCGTCTTGGCGAGCAGGTAGCGGTCGAGCACGTCGGTGGACGCGGTGGAGCGCTTGGCCTCGTAGCCCGTCGCGTTGGCGTACAGCGAGAAGAAGTACCAGGTGTTCCACAGCGGAAGCAGCACCTGGCGGACGCCCTCGCGGATGCCCTCCTCGGTGACGACGAGGTTGCCGCCGCGCAGCACCGGGCTCGACATGAGGAACCAGCGCATCGCGTCCGAGCCGTCGCGGTCGAAGACCTCGTTGACGTCGGGGTAGTTGCGCAGCGACTTGGACATCTTCTGCCCGTCGCTGCCCAGCACGATGCCGTGGCTGATCACGTTCTTGAACGCGGGCCGGTCGAACAGCGCGGTCGCGAGCGTGTGCAGCAGGTAGAACCAGCCGCGCGTCTGCCCGATGTACTCGACGATGAAGTCGGCCGGGTTGTGCGTGTCGAACCAGTCGTGATTCTCGAACGGATAGTGCACCTGCGCGAACGGCATCGATCCGGAGTCGAACCACACGTCCAGCACATCCGGGATGCGGCGCATGGTCGAGCGGCCGGTCGGGTCGTCCGGATTCGGGCGCGTCAGGTCGTCGATGAAGGGACGGTGCAGGTCCGGCTCCCCGGCCGCGTTCACCGGGAGTCGGCCGAAGTCGCGCTCCAGCTCCTCCAGCGACCCGTACACGTCGACGCGCGGGTACGCCGGGTCGTCGCTCTTCCACACCGGGATCGGCGAACCGAAGTACCGGTTGCGGGAGACCGACCAGTCGCGGGCGCCGGCCAGCCACTTGCCGAACTGGCCGTCCTTGACGTTCTCCGGCACCCAGGTGATCTCCTGGTTCAGCTCACCCATCCGGTCGCGGAAGTCGGTGACGCGCACGAACCAGCTCGACACGGCCTTGTAGATGAGCGGGTTGCGGCAGCGCCAGCAGTGCGGGTACGAGTGCTCGTAGCTCGCCTGGCGCAGCAGGCGGCCCTGCTCCTTCAGCATCCGGGTCAGCGGCTTGTTGGCGTCGAAGACCTGCAGGCCCGCGACCTCCGGAACGTCGGGCAGGAAGCGGCCGCCGTCGTCGACCGAGATGATGACCGGGATGCCGGCCTTCTCGGTGACACGCTGGTCGTCCTCGCCGTAGGCGGGCGCCTGGTGGACGATGCCGGTGCCGTCCTCGACGGTGACGTAGTCGTCGACGAGGATGCGCCACGCGTTCTGCGTGCCCCACTTCTCGGTGTCGGCGTAGAAGTCCCAGAGACGGTCGTACTCGACGCCCTCGAGCTCGGAGCCGCGGACGGTGCCGGTCACGGCCCCGAGGGCGTCGGCGGCGGACTCGTAGCCGAGATCCTTGGCGTAGTTGCCGAGGAGGCTCGCGGCGATCAGGTAGCGGCCGCTGAGCACCTCCTGGTCGGGAGCGCCGTACGAGTCGGCGGCGCCGTTCGGGCCGGACGGGACGACCGCGTACTCGATGTCGGGGCCGACGGCGAGCGCGAGGTTGGTCGGCAGCGTCCACGGCGTGGTCGTCCAGGCGAGGGCGCGAACGCCGGTGAGCCCGAGCACCTCCGCCTTCTCGCCGACCAGCGGGAAGGTGACGGTGACTGTCTGGTCCTGCCGCATCTTGTAGACGTCGTCGTCCATCCGCAGTTCGTGGTTGGACAGCGGGGTCTGGTCGCGCCAGCAGTACGGGAGGACGCGGTAGCCCTCGTAGGCGAGGCCCTTCTCGTGCAGCTGCTTGAACGCCCAGATGACCGACTCCATGTAGGACGTGTCGAGCGTCTTGTAGTCGTTGTCGAAGTCGACCCACCGCGCCTGGCGGGTGACGTACTCGCGCCACTCCCGCGTGTAGCGGAGCACGGAGTCCTTCGCCGCCTGGTTGAACGCGGCGAGGCCCATCTCCTCGATCTGGCTCTTGTCGGTGATGCCGAGCTGCCGCTCCGCCTCCAGCTCCGCGGGCAGGCCGTGCGTGTCCCAGCCGAACCGGCGCTCGACCTTCTTGCCGCGCATGGTCTGGAAGCGCGGGAAGACATCCTTCGCGTAGCCGGTCAGCAGGTGGCCGTAGTGCGGCAGCCCGTTGGCGAACGGCGGCCCGTCGTAGAAGACCCACTCCTCGGCGCCGTCGCGGTTGTCGATGGAGGCGCGGAAGGTGCCGTCCTCGTCCCAGAACTTCAGGACGTCGGTCTCGATCTCGGGGAAGACAGGGGACGCGGTGACATCCGGGCGCTCGGCTGCGCTCGGCGACTGCTCGCTCGGCGACTGCTCGCTCGGCGACTTGGGGTACGGCATCTCTCTCCTGGCAGGTTCACATGCTGCACGAGGACGCCGAACGCTCGCACGCCCGTCGCGGTACCACCCCGCTTGCCCGCTCCGCCGCCGTCGCCGGGGAGGGCCTCTCATCATTCGGCTGTGACGGGCCGGTCCCGTTCGGTTCTAGTGAGCGCCGCTCGCGCGCCGCCGTTCTTCCGAAGACTCCCCGGCGATACCCGGATCACAGCCTGTGCCATCTATCTTATCCGCTCCCCACCCCTGCGCATCCGTCCTCCCCTGAAGTGCAGCTTGTTGCGGTCGACACGCCGTGCGGCACCGCAACTACCTGCACTTCACGGGGATGGGGATGGGGAGGGGGAGGCGGGTCGGTCAGAGGACGGGCGCGAAGCCGGCGCAGACGGGGGCGACGGCCGAGCGGACGAGCGGGGTGAGCGGGCCGCGGCGCACTCCGGCGCGCGCCCACGCGGTCGTGGCCGAGACGGCGGCACCCACGAC
>JAEWJG010000223.1 GCA_023386675.1 Actinomycetes bacterium | reverse complement strand
CCCCGCCGCCCGGCGGGGCGGCGGCCGGGGGGGGCGGGACGAGTGGATGCGGTGCGCCGCTAGTCGCGGATGGTCGCGCCGTAGAGTTCGCCGGCTCGGGCGGAACCCGCCAGCTTGGCCTCGGTGGCCTCGGCGGCGGTGAGGGTGCGGTCGTCGGCGCGGAAGCGGAGGGCGAAGGTGAGGCTCTTGCGTCCCTCCGGAAGGCCGGTGCCGCGGTAGTCGTCGACCAGGTGGATGTCCTCGAGCAGCGGGCCTGCGCCCTCGCGGACGGCGCGCAGCACGTCACCCGCGGGGACGTCGGCGGCGACCACCAGGGAGAGGTCCTGCGTCGCGGCCGGGAAGCCGGCGATGACGCCCGCCACGATCTCCGGCGGGGCGATCGCGATCAGCGCGTCCAGGTCGAGCTCGAAAACGGCGACCACGCGTGGGAGGTCGAGGTCCTGCGCCAGGGCGGGCAGCAGCTCGCCCGCGAAGCCGACCGGCACCGCCTCGCCGTCCGCCCCGCGCGCGAGGAGCTGCGCGGTGCGCCCCGGGTGCAGCGCCTGATGCGACGACTGGGCGACGTCGACCGTCACACCGACCGCCGCGGCCGTCTGGCGGACCATGTCGAGCGCGTCGACCAGCCCGGCCGGTACGGCGGGCACGCCCGGCTGCTTGCCGTGCAGGTCGCCGACCACGAGACCGGCGAGGTGTCGCGGCTGCGCCGGGATGCCGGCGTTCAGCCCCGCGAGGATGTCCGACTCCGGCAGCGCGGCCCCGGGCGGCAGCGTCTCGCTGCCGATCGAGCCCTCCGACGGACGGAAAACCGTGCCGACCTCGTAGATACGCAGGTCGACGAGTCCGCGGGCGAGGTTGCGCTTGGCCGCATCCACCAGCCCCGGCAGCAGGGACGTTCGCAGGTACGGCGCGGTCGCGTCCAGGGCGTTGGCCAGCCGGACGGCCGGGATGTGGCCGACCGCCTCCGCCTGACCGAACAAGTCGTTCTGCGCCTCGCTCACGAACGGGAACGCGATCACCTCGGTCGCGCCGTTGTCCGCCAGGATCTGGGCGGCGGCGCGGCGGAGGCGCTGCTCCCGGGACAGGCCGCGCCCGGGAGGGGCGACCGGCAGCACCGAGGGGATGCGGTCGTAGCCGACGATGCGGGCGACCTCCTCGGCCAGGTCGGACTTGTCGCGCAGATCGGGACGCCAGGTGGGAGGCGCGACGAGCAGGGCGCCCTCCGACTCGGTGACGGCGCCCCCGATTTCGGCGAGGGCGCTGCGCACCTCGTCGTCGGTGTAGTCGACGCCGATCAGCGACGCGATGTACCCGTCGGGTAGCCGGATGGGCTCCGCGGTCTCCGACGCGTCGAGCAGCGATCCGAGGCCGTCGGCGTGGCCGCCGGCGAGCTGCTCCAGCAGCTGGACCACGCGACCGGCGGCCGCGACCGCGACCTGCGGGTCGACGCCGCGCTCGAAGCGCCTGGACGCCTCGCTCGGCAGCTTGTGCCGTCGGGCGGTGCGCGCGATCGACACGGGGTCGAAGTTAGCGGCCTCGATGAGGACGTTGCGGGTCTCGCGGCCGATCTCGGTCGATGCGCCGCCCATGACGCCGGCGAGGCCGATCGCGCCGGAGTCGTCGGTGATGACGAGGTCTTCCGGATCGAGGGCGCGGGTCTGGTCGTCGAGCGTGACCAGCTTCTCCCCCGGCGTCGCGCGGCGGACGACGATGCCGCCGGACAGCTTGTCGAGGTCGTAGGCGTGGATGGGCTGGCCGAGCTCGAGCATCACGTAATTGGTGATGTCGACGATCAGCGAGATCGAGCGGATGCCCGCGAGCTTGAGCCGCGCGATCATCCACGGCGGCGTCGGCCGTGTTCCGTCGACGTCGCGCACGACGCGCGTGACGAACACGCTCGCGCCGACGTGCCCGCGGATGGGCGCGGCGTCGTCGATTGTCACCGAGAAGCCGCTGGCGTGCTCGGCGCTCGTAGGCACCGCGTCCGCCGGGTCGCGGAACGCGGAACCGGTCGCGTGCGAGTACTCGCGGGCGATGCCGCGGATGGAGAAGGCGTAGCCGCGGTCGGGCGTGACGTTGACCTCGACGGCCGCGTCGTCCAGCCCGAGCAGGGCGACCGCATCGGTGCCGACTTCCGGGTCGAGCCCGAGAGTGCTGAGGCGCAGGATGCCGTCGTGGTCCTCGCCGAGCCCCAGCTCGCGCGCCGACGCGATCATGCCGTCGGAGACGTGACCGTAGGTCTTCCGCGCCGCGATGGGGAACGGACCGGGCAGCACCGAACCGGGCAGGGTCACGACGACCTTGTCGCCCTCGAAGAAGTTGCGGGCGCCGCAGACGATGCCGCGCACGTCGGCGCCGCCGTCTGCCGCCGTCTCGCCCTCGGGCGCGACGCGCACCTGGCACCAGCGGATGGTCTTGCCGTTGCTCTGCGGCTCCTCGACGAACTCCAGCACCTGACCGACGACGATCGGGCCGGACAGCTCGAAGGTGTGGATGTCCTCCTCTTCGAGTCCGACGGACACGAGGGCGGCGTGCACCTCCTCGGGCGTGGTGCCGGGCTGGAGGTCGACGAACTCGCCGAGCCAACTCAGGGGGACGCGCATCAGACCACCATTCCGAACTGCTGGGAGAACCGGACATCGCCCTCGGCCATATCGCGCATGTCCTTGACGTCGTTGCGGAACATCAGGGCCCGCTCCACGCCCATCCCGAACGCGAAGCCCGAGTAGACGTCGGGGTCGATGCCCGCCGAGCGGAGCACGTTGGGGTTGACCATTCCGCAGCCGCCCCACTCGATCCAGCGCGCGCCGCCCTTGAAGGTCGGGTGCCACAGGTCGAGCTCGGCGCTCGGCTCGGTGAACGGGAAGTAGTTGGGACGCAGGCGCACCCGGGCCTCGTCGCCGAACAGCGTCTTGACGAAGTGATCGAGCGTGCCGCGCAGGTGCGCCATGGTGAGGCCCTTGTCGACCGCGATTCCCTCGGTCTGCGTGAAGACCGGGAGGTGCGTCGCGTCGAACTCGTCGGTCCGGAACACGCGCCCGGGGGCGATGCGGTAGACGGGCAGCTCGTCGCCCAGCAGCGCGCGCAGCTGCACCGGAGAGGTGTGGGTGCGCAGCACGAGGTGGGAGTCGGTCGGCTCGACGAAGAAGGTGTCCTGCATCGCCCGCGCCGGGTGGTCGGCGTCGAAGTTGAGGGCGTCGAAGTTGTACCACTCGCTCTCGAGCTCCGGGCCCTCCGCCACCTCCCAGCCCATGCCGACGAAGATGTCGGCGATGCGCTCCTGGAGCAGGCTCAGCGGGTGGCGCGCGCCGGGCGTCCAGTGCGAGGGCAGAGCCGTGACGTCGACGGTCTCGGCGGCGAGCTGTGCCGCCTCTTCTGCGGCCGCGATCTCGCCCTCCTTGGCGGCGAACGCCTGGTTGACGCGAGCGCGGGCGCCCCCGACCAGCTTGCCTGCGGCGGCCTTCTGGTCGCCGGGCAGCGAGCGGATGCTCGCGTTGAGGCGCGCGAGCGGCGAGCCCTCGGCCGTGTGGTCGTGGCGCACCGTCTTCAGCGCCGCCGAGTCGCTCGCAGCGTCGATCGCGGCGAGGGCCGCTCCGACCGCGGCCTCGACCTCCGATTCGGTGATCTGGGTGGTATCTGACACGGTCACCCAGTCTAGTCGGCGCGTGCGGCGCGTCCCGGCCGGAGACGTTTCGGTGGATAACTCGCGCCTGTGGAGGAGAACCGCGGTCAGGCGCGCTGCGCGAAGGCCGATTCGTAGAGGCAGACGGAGGCGGCGGTCGCGAGGTTCATGGACTCCGCGCGGCCGTAGATCGGGACGGTGACCACGCGGTCCACGAGCCCCAGCAGGTCGTCGGCCAGCCCGTGCGCCTCGTTGCCGAACACCCAGGCGGTGGGACGCGCGAGCTCGCCGTCGCGGCGCGCTGCGAGCAGGTCCTCCCCCTTGATGTCGGCCGCCAGCACCTGGAGACCCGCGCTGTGCGCGCGTCCGACGACATCGGCGAGGTCGGCGCCGACAGCGACGGGGACATGGAACAGCGAGCCGGTGGTGGAGCGGACCACCTTCGGGTTGTAGAGGTCCACGGTGCGACCGGTCAGCACGACGGCGTCGGCCCCCGCGGAGTCGGCGGCGCGGATGATCGTTCCGGCGTTGCCCGGGTCGCGCACCTCCTCCAGGATCGCGACGAGGCGCGGCTCCCCGCTGAAGATGTCGCGGATGGAGGTCGGGAACTGCCGGGCGACGGCGACGAAGCCCTGCGGGGTGACGGTGTCGGCCATCGCATCGAGCACGTGCTCGGTGACGAACTCGATCTCGAGGTCGGCGTCGGCGGCCGCCCGGGCGATGTCGCCGTGCTTCTCGAGCGCGCTCGGCGTCGCGAAGAGGTCGACCATGAGCTCGGGCCGGAAGCTCAGAGCTTCGGCGACGGCCTGGGGGCCTTCGAGGAGGAAGAGGCCCGTCTCGGAACGGGCATGCCGCTTGGCGAGCTTGGCGACGGCCCTGACGCGCGGCGAGCGCGGGTTGTCCAGCATGGCACCAGCATATGGGTGCGCTGAACCGGATCGCCCCGCGTCTCGTGTTACAGGAAAGCGGCTGGAGGCTGAACGATGAGAACACTCGCCACGGCGACCTTGATCGCGAGCGGCGCGGCGGTCGCGCTCGGGCTCGGAACGGCGGCCGCGGTCGCGGCGACCGGGGAGGTCGGACACGCCGACTCCCCGCGCATCGTGCAGCCCAGCGGGACACCGTCCCCGGTGCTCGAGG
>JAEWJG010000105.1 GCA_023386675.1 Actinomycetes bacterium | reverse complement strand
GCCCGGTGCAGTGCGGTCTGCGCGTAGGAGCGGGTGCCGCGCGTGAGGCCGTCGAAGGCGAGGACGCCCACGAGGAGCAGGTAGGCGCCCAGCGAGATGGCGTCCGGCACGTAGGCGCGGCCTGTCGTGGCGGCGCCGAGGATGACCGCCGCCTCGGCGAGCGCAAAGCCGAGGGTCGCCCAGAGGATGCCGGCGAGCGCCCCGGTCCCTGTGCCCCCGACCAGCGTCATGGCGACCACCGGAAGTGCGATGACGAAGAGGTTGGTGTCGCGGTAGGACGGCGTGCCGGTGAAGAGCGCGACCACGTAGAAGTAGGTGCACACCGTCCCCACCAGCAGGTACGCGACGGTCAGAGCGACCGTCCTGCCCCGTGCGAGCACGATGAGCAGGGCGACCATCGGGACGAGCACGGTGACGCTGATCCACGAGGTCGCCGCGTCCTTGCCCGCCGTCGACACGGCGACGTTGACCCCCGCCGCCGCCAGGCAGACGAGTCCCGCCCAGCGCGCGGCCGCCGCCAGGGCCCGGGAGTTCGCGGGTCGCGCCAGGTGACTGGGCAGACCGAGCGACACCTTCGTCCCGTCCCTTCCGGGCCGAGCCGTTCTCGGTCCCTTCCGGATTATGGCATCACCTCCGGCGAGTGTGTACCCCGCCCGTACCCCTACGCCGCGTGACGTGGACGCTTTGCGCACGCGACCACAGCACGGCTCCCGGACAACATTCGGTGCGGAGCAGGAGGCCCGTAGGCACCTGTCGCGCGCCGTCGGTCCCGTAGCGCGATGAACAGGTAGCCCCCGGCAACGGCCCAAGCCCATAGCGTGGCCAGGAACCATAGCCACCAGCTCGGGAGACCGCGGATCGCGTAGCTCCCGCCGAGTGCGCCGCACGCTGCGCCGAGGATTCCCCACAGCACGGCGTGCCTGATTCGAGGACGCCCGAAAGCCCATCGAGCCCAGCGGGGAAGGCTGCCCGTGCTCATAGTCCACTCCTCCTTCGGGACGCTCACAGCGACACGGCGACGAACACGGCGTATCCCAACCAGAACAGCGACGCCAAGATCGCGGCCACGGCCCGACCGTTCTCCCCCGAGCGGCGCGAGATGATCGCGAACAGCACGAACAGGCCCGACAGGACGACGAACTCGACCACGTCTACGGGAGCGCCACCGATTGGCGGCATCACCCCAGTGAGCGCCAGAACGGTGCGGACCACTGTCCATGCCACCAGCGCCACCGTGGTTGCGGTCACGGTCACGGTGAGCTTCGTCCAACGTCGCATTGCTTCCATCACTCAGCCTCGGCAAGCAGTGAGCGGCGGAAGTGCCGCCGAGGCGACGTAGGCAATGGCCCCGGACAGGAACTTCGAGAGGACGCCGGGGACGCCATACACCGAGAGGGCGAGGCCGGCGCTCAGGGCGATGTAGCACTCGGGGGTCCCGAAAGCCCTGTAGTTGGCGGGATATCCATAGCCGGTGAGGGGGATCGTCTGAACCACTCGCCCGTTGAGGTACTTCTGCAAGCGGGAGCCCTTGCACGTGCTCAGCGCGGTGCCCGGCTTGATGAAGTAGCTGCTGCCGTTCTGGAGAACACAGTTGTACGAGTACACCCCGGTTGTGGGATCGGCGACGACGGGGAAGGCGGTGTGTTCCGTGACGTCGACAACCTGGGTGAGGGTGTTGCCGCGCACTTCGTAGTGTGTTGGCACGTCCTGACCGTTGGCATCCTTCGCCCAAGCTTCGCCGAAGACGCGCAGCGGTGACCCGTCCGCTGTGACCACCGCGACAGTACCGTTCGCATCCCGGGTGAGTGATGCTCCATCGGGGACGTCGATCGGGTAGTCGTACCGTTGCGGGGCGCTCGCCTTCTTGATCACGGTGTTGATCTGCAGGGTGCCATCCGCCTTGATGAGCGGGACGGTGGTCGAGCCGTTCTTGTTGTCGTACGCCACCACGCCCGGAATCTGCGCATCCGTAGCGTCGGACGCGTGGTGGGCGAACGGCAACCCGATCTGAACCGAGTTCCCGAGCGAGAGGCCGTCGGCAGGGTCGACCGGGACTTGCACCGTGCCGCCCTCGACGGTGGCCGCCGCGGCGGTGTCGCTGTCACTCCTGGTAGCTGCGAGGCCGGAGAGCGACTCGGGCGCGATGCCTTGGATCGCGGTCACCGCATCCACTGCGTTGACTTCTTCCGCGCCTAGCGCGGCGAACCCGGTCAGGCTTCCCCCGAGAACGCAGACCCCGGCCAGGGTTGCAGCGGACATCACAACACGAGACCTCATCACGACGGTCTCCCTTCGTTCAACAGCGAACGAAGTGGACGAATGTCCATCACCCGGCATACCGGAACGGTCGGTGGTCCACTACTCAAGGGCGATTGCCCTCTTACCCACTCAGACGAGGCCAGAGCCCGTTCATGACGCGGAGCTCGTAAATCTTTTGTCAGCGGGCCAACCACCCATCAGCCGTGGCGGGGAACCACCGCCCCCACGCCGCTCAGAACAGCGTCGGCTGCACGCCCAGTCCCGTCAGCGACGCGCTCACCACGGCCGCCGCGTCCGGCGCCTCCCCGGTTGCCGCGCGCACGGCCGATCCGACCGTTCGGCGCTCGCCCTCGTCGTCGCGCAGCATCCCGAGTGCCGTCGAGCGCACTCCGCCGGTCACCGGATCTTCCTCGCCGCGCTGCAGACCGTGTGCCCGGATGAGCGGCTTGATGCGGCCGGCGAGCCATCGCCGGTACTCCTGCGGCGCGTACGTGCCGCGGCCGTACATCTGCCGGTACCGCGGCAGCAGCTCGGGATGCTCGCGCCCGAGCCACAGGTAGAACCACTCCTTGACCCCGGGCTTCAGGTGCAGCGCGGAATAGAGCACCGAGGTCGCCCCCGCCTCTTTCGCCTGCCGCAACGCCTCGTCGAGATGGGCGCGCGTGTCGGTGAGGTACGGGATGATCGGCATGAGGAAGACCGAGCAGTCGAGGCCGTGCTCACGCACCGCCGTCACGGTCGCGAGCCGCGCCTTGGTCGTCGGCGTTCCGGGCTCGACGGACTGCTGCAGATCGTCGTCGTAGACGGCGATCGACATCGCGAGGTCGACGGGCACCCGCTTCGCCGCGTCGGCCAACTGGTCGAGGTCGCGCCGCAGCAGCGACCCCTTGGTGAGGATGCTGAACGGCGTGCCGGAGTCGGCCAGCGCGTCGATGATCCCGGGCATCAGCGCGTAGCGCCCCTCCGCCCGCTGATATGGATCGGTGTTCGTGCCGAGCGCGACCGGATGGTGGCCCCAGCTCGGCTTCGCCAGCTCCTTCCGCAGCACCTCGGCCACATTGACCTTCACGATGATCTCGTTGTCGAAGTCCTTGCCCGAGTCGAGGTCGAGGTACGTGTGGGTCGGCCGAGCGAAGCAGTAGACGCACGCGTGCGAGCACCCGCGGTACGGGTTGATGGTCCACCCGAACGGCATCGGCCCTCCCCCGCCCGGGATGCGGTTGAGCGCCGACTTCGCCAGCACCTCGTGGAACGTGATGCCGGCGAAGTCGGGCGTGCGCACCGAGCGCACGAGGTTGTTCAGTCGGGCAAGCCCCGGCAGCGCCGACGGCTCATCGACCGACAGCTCCTGACCACTCCAACGCATGGAGCTATTCGAACATATGTTCGAAGGTTAAGCAAGATGCACCGTCTGCCCCTTCCACCCGGCCCGCAGCCACCGGTCGTGGCTCGCGACCACGACCGCGCCCGGGTACCCGCCCAGCGCCTCCTCCAGCTCGGTGGCGAGCGCGAGCGACAGGTGGTTCGTCGGCTCGTCTAGGAGGAACAGGTGCGGCGGCCGCGCGATGATCAGCGCGAGCGCCAGCCTGCGCTGCTGCCCCACCGAGAGGTCGCCGACCGGCCGATCCAGATCCCGCACCGCGATCAGCCCCAGCGAGCGCAGCGGCACGGACTCGGCCCGCCGCTCCCCCAGCGCCGCCTCGTAGATCCGGCTCGGCGACATGGTCGGGTCGGCGAACCGCACATCCTGGGTCAACAGGGCGACGCGGAGGCCCCGGCGCCGCTCCAGCGAACCCGACGCAGGCGTGAGGAGACCCGCGATCACCGACAGCAGGGTCGACTTGCCCGCCCCGTTGGCGCCCGTGACCAGGATGCGCGATGTCGGCCCGACCGCGAGCTCCGCGAGCCGGAGTCGCCCGGGGACGTGGAGGTCCTGCGCGTGCACCAGCATCCCGCTGTCGTCGCCGAGCGCCTGGAATCCGGAGGGGATGCCCGCGAAGGAGAGCGGCCGCGGCGGTCTGCGCACCTGGGCCTCCTGCAGATCGTCCAGCCGGCCCTCCGCGTTGCGGATGCGCCGGCTGATCTGCCGGTCCAGAGCGTTGCCCTTCACCGACTTGACGAACTTGTCGTTGTCGCGGATCTTGCCCGACCACGCGATCGACCGCGCGGTCACGTCGACCGCATGCTTCAGCTCCACCAGCTCGCGCTGCTCGTCGGCGTACTGCCGCTCCCAGCGGGCGCGCTCTGCCGCCTTCTCGGCGAGGTAGGCGCTGTAGCCGCCGCCGAACAGCGTCGTCCCCGAACGCGCGGGGTCGAGATCGAGCAACCCCGTCGCGACGGCGTCGAGGAAGGCACGGTCGTGACTGGCGAACAGCACGGGTCCCGCCCATCCCCGGAGCTGCCGCTCCAGGAAGGCGGCGGCCTCATCGTCCAGGTGGTTGGTCGGCTCGTCGAGGAGCAGCGCGTCGGGACGCCCCAGCAGCAGAGCAGCCAGCGCGAACCGCGACCGCTGACCACCCGAGACCTCGGAGAGCCGCCGGGCCAGCGGGATATCGCCGACCCCGAGCCCGGCGAGCAGCTCGTCGCGCCGGGCGTCGACGCTCCAGAGCTCGGCGCGCTCGGCCGCGGCCAGCGCAGCGTCGTAGCGGGATGCAGCGAGCGGGTCGTCCCCGCCGAGCGCCGCCGCCGCGTCCTCGAGTTCGCGCTCGATCGCGCGGACGTCGGCCAGTGCATCCTCGAGCAGCGCGGACAGCGTGTCGCCCGGCTCGAAGCGCACCTCCTGCCAGAGGAAGCCGACGCGCGACGGACGCGACACGACGCCGGAGTCCGGCGTCTCGTGACCGGAGAGCACCCGCAGCAGCGTGGACTTGCCTGCGCCGTTCTCGCCGATCAGACCCAGCCGCTGGCCGGGCGCGACCGTGAGCGAGACGTCGGTGAGGACCCGGCGTTCGCCGTAGACGACGGAGACGCCGTCGGCGCGCAGAGGAGACAGAGTGGTGAGTGTTGGCATGGGAACCGCCTTTCCGGGCGCTCCATAGGGAGCGGGTTCCCGCCGGGCGATCTCCGTCGTGAGCGGCGCCGGAGCGCCCAGGTGCCTGACCGGGCAGCGCAGCGACCGAAAGGGTCCTCACTCACATCGACGGCGCCTCGGGCGCGGGACGTCAGGAGGTTCTCACTTCATAGCGTGGACGACCATAACAGGTCGTCCACGCCGCTGTCCAGCGTTACTGCTCGAGGTGGAGCGTCTCCGCGGTGGCGGCCAGCACGCGCTGCGCCTCCTTCGGCCGGTCGTTCAGCGTCGTCCCGACGGTCGGGATGAGCTCCTTGATCGTCGGCAGCCATTGGGCGAAGTGGTCGGGGAAGCAGTGCTTCAGCAGGTCGACCATGATCGGAACGGCGGTGGACGCTCCCGGCGACGCGCCGAGCAGGCCGGCGATCGAGCCGTCCTCCGCCGCGACCACCTCGGTGCCGAACTGCAGGACACCGCCCTTCTTCGCGTCCTTCTTCATCACCTGGACGCGCTGGCCGGCGGTGATGAGCTCCCAGTCCTCCGACTTCGCGGTCGGCATGAACTCCTGCAGCGCCTTCATCTTCTTGGCGCGGTTGGCGAGCAGCTCGCCGACCAGGTACTTGATGAGGTCGAAGTTGTCGCGCGCGACGGCGAGCATCGGGCCGAGGTTGCCGGGGCGGATCGAGCCCGGAAGGTCGAACCACGAACCGGTCTTCAGGAACTTCGGGCTGAACCCCGCGTACGGGCCGAACAGCAGCGACGCCTGCCCGTCGACGACACGCGTGTCGAGGTGCGGGACCGACATCGGCGGCGCGCCGACGGCTGCCTTCCCGTACACCTTGGCCTGGTGCTGGGCGACGATCTTCGGGTCGGAGGTGCGCAGGAACTGGCCGGAGATCGGGAAGCCGCCGAAGCCCTTGATCTCGGGGATACCCGACTTCTGCAGCAGGTGCAGCGCGCCGCCGCCCGCCCCGACGAAGACGAAGCGCGCGTCGGTGACGTGCGTGGTGCGGCCGACCTCGTGCCGGACCTTCAGCCGCCAGAGTCCGTCCTTCGTGCGCTTGATGCTCCGGACGCTGTGGTTGAGAGCGAGGTCGGCTCCGTTCTCGATCAGATTGTCGAACAGGGCGCGGGTGAGGGCACCGAAGTCGACGTCGGTGCCGGAGGTCTGACGCGTCGCCGCGATGCGCTGCTTGGCGCTGCGCTTCTTGGTGAGGAGCGGGGTCCACTCGCCGATGACCGCCGGGTCCTCGGAGTACTCCATGCCGGCGAACAGAGGCTCGTCCTTGAGCGCCTCGTACCGCTTGCGGAGGTAGCGGACGTTGTCGCGCCCCTTCACGAACGTCATGTGCGGGGTCGAGTTGATGAAGGAGTTCGGCTCGGGGAGATCGCCCGCCGCGACGAGGCTCGCCCAGAACTGGCGGCTCAGCTGGAACTGCTCGTTGATGGCGATCGCCTTGGCCGGGTCGACCGTGCCGTCGGACGCCTCGGGCATGTAGTTCAGCTCGCAGAGGGCCGCGTGGCCGGTGCCGGCGTTGTTCCACGGGTTCGACGACTCCTGGGCCACTTCGCCCAGGCGCTCGTAGATCCGGATGCTCCAGTCGGGCTGCACGCGCTGGATCATGGCCCCCAGCGTGGCACTCATGATGCCGCCGCCGATCAGGACGACGTCGATGGGAGAATTGCTCACCCCCCAATCCTATGATGCGCGGGGCTTCCGGCCTTCCGGACGGGTCGTCGGTCTCTCGATATCGAGATAACGATCAGGCTGTGACCGGGTTCGCGAGGCGCTCGGCGACGAGCTCGGCGATCTGCACCGCGTTGAGCGCCGCGCCCTTGCGCAGGTTGTCGTTGCTCACGAACAGTGCGATGCCGCGGCCCTCGGGGGCGCCCTCGTCGGCGCGGATGCGTCCGACGAAGCTCGGGTCGTTGCCGGCCGCCTGCAGCGGCGTCGGCACGTCCGTCAGCTGAACGCCCGCGGCGTCCGCCAGCAGTTCGGCGACGCGTTCGGGGCTGATGGGCTTCGAGAACTCGGCGTTGATCGAGAGCGAGTGCCCGGTGAAGACCGGGACGCGCACGCAGGTGCCGCTGACCAGCAGCTCCGGCAGGCCGAGGATCTTGCGCGACTCGTTGCGGAGCTTCTTCTCCTCGTCGGTCTCGTTGAAGCCGTCGTCGACGATCGAGCCCGCGAGCGGGATCACGTCGAACGCGATGGGGCGCACGTACTTGACCGGAGCGGGGAGCGACACGGCGGAGCCGTCGTGGACGAGGTCGAGCAGGTGCTCATCGGCGACCGCGGCGCGGGCCTGCTCGGCCAGCTCCTCCGCACCTGCGAGGCCGGACCCGGAGACCGCCTGATAGGTGCTGACGACGAGGCGGGTGAGTCCGGCCTCCTCGTGCAGCGGCTTCAGGACCGGCATGGCGGCCATGGTGGTGCAGTTCGGGTTGGCGATGATGCCCTTGCGCGCCTCGGCGATGGCGTCGGGGTTGACCTCGGAGACGACCAGCGGGACGTCCGGGTCCATGCGCCAGCCGCTCGAGTTGTCGATGACGATGGCGCCGGCGTCGGCGAACCGCGGGGCGTGCGCCTTCGAGCCGGTGGCTCCGGCCGAGAACAGGGCGATGTCGATGCCCGAGATGTCGGCCGTCGCCACATCCTCCACCGTGATCTCCTGGCCCTTGAACGCCAGGGTCGTGCCGGCGGAACGGGAGGAGGCGAAGAAGCGGATGCTCTTCACCGGGAAGGCGCGCTCCTCGAGCAGCCGGCGCATGACAGCGCCCACCTGCCCGGTCGCGCCGACGACGGCGACGTCGAATCCGTTGCTGTCGAAATCGGTGTTCTCGCTCATGTCAGCCCCTTCGGGTCGTTGTGGAGGGGAACCGCGGTCATCGGCACCGCATTCCCGGGGTGAGGTTCAGCGGCCCGTGCCGGCGTAGACGATGGCCTTCTCGTCGCCGTCGAGGCCGAAGGCGGTGTGCACGACGCGCGCCGCCTCGGCGACGGTGTCGGCGCGGGTGACGACCGAGATCCGGATCTCGCTGGTGGAGATCATCTCGATGTTGATGCCGGCGTCGAAGAGGGCCTCGAACAGCTTGGCGGAGACGCCGGAGTTGGTGCGCATCCCGGCGCCGACGAGGGCGAGCTTGCCGATCTGGTCGTCGTACTGGAGCGACTGGTAGCCGACCTCGTCGCGCTCGGCGGTCAGGGCGGTCAGGACGCGCTGGCCCTCGGACTTCGGCAGCGTGAAGGAGATGTCGGTCAGGCTGGTGGCCGCGGCGGACACGTTCTGGACGATCATGTCGACGTTGGCGTTGGCCTTCGCGACGATCTTGAAGATCTGCGCGGCCTTGCCCGGCACATCCGGAACGCCGACGACGGTGATCTTGGCCTCGCTCAGGTCGGTGGCGACGCCGGAGATGATGGGCTCTTCCACGGTTCCATCCTTCTTGGCGGCCTCGGCCGCCGCTGCTTCGTTGAGGACGTAGGTGCCCTCCTTGTTCGAGAACGACGAGCGCACGTGCAGCGTCACATTGTGACGGCGGGCGTACTCGACGGCGCGGATGTGCAGGACCTTCGCGCCGGCGGCGGCCAGCTCCAGCATCTCCTCGCTGGTGATCCGGTCGATCTTGCGCGCGAGCGGCACCTGACGCGGGTCCGACGTGAACACGCCGTCGACATCGGTGTAGATCTCGCAGACCTCGGCGCCGAGCGCGGCGGCGAGGGCGACGGCCGTGGTGTCGGACCCGCCGCGGCCGAGCGTCGTGATGTCGCGCGACTCCCGGCTGAAGCCCTGGAAGCCGGCGACGATGGCGATGGCACCCTCGTTCAGCGCATCCTGGATGCGGCCCGGCGTGACGTCGACGATGCGCGCGGAGCCGTGCTGGGCGTCGGTGATCATGCCGGCCTGGCTGCCGGTGAAGGAGCGGGCGTCGTAGCCCATGCTCTTGATGGCCATCGCGAGGAGCGCCATGGAGATGCGCTCGCCCGCCGTGAGCAGCATGTCGAGCTCGCGCGGCGCAGGGATCGGGGTGACCTCGTGCGCCAGGTCGACCAGCTCGTCGGTGGTGTCGCCCATGGCCGAGACGGCGACGACGACCTCGTTGCCCGCCTTGCGCGTCTCGACGATGCGCTTCGCGACGCGCTTGATGCTCTCAGCTGTCGCGACGGACGAACCGCCGAACTTCTGGACGATGAGGGCCACGGACTCTCCTGAACTTCACGGGCTTCCCATCCTACCGGGCGGCATATCGCCGTTCCTTCATATGACGAGCCGGTGGAGAACGGGCGAGGGAGGGCGGCCTGTGGAGAAGCCTGCGGGGTCAGGAGACCTGCCGGCGGCCCTCGAAGGCGCGGCCGAGCGTGACCTCGTCGGCGTACTCGAGGTCGCCGCCGACCGGCAGGCCGGACGCGAGCCGCGTGACGCGGATGTCGAGCGTCGTGAGCAGCCGGCTGAGGTACGTCGCGGTCGCCTCCCCTTCGAGATTGGGGTCGGTCGCGATGATGACCTCCTGCACCGTGCCGTCGGCGAGGCGCTGCATGAGCTGCCGGATGCGGAGGTCGTCGGGGCCGACGCCGTCGATCGGGCTGATCGCGCCGCCGAGCACGTGGTACAGGCCGCGGAACTCGCGCGTGCGCTCGATCGCGACGACGTCCTTGGCCTCTTCGACGACGCAGATCAGCGTCGGCGTGCGGCGCGGGTCGCGGCAGATGGAGCAGGTGGCCTGTTCGGACACGTTTCCGCAGATTTCGCAGAACCGGACCTTGTCCCGGACCTCGAGCAGCACCTCGGCGAGCCGGGTGACGTCGAACGTCTCGGTCTGCAGGATGTGGAACGCGATGCGCTGAGCGGACTTCGGGCCGATGCCCGGCAGCCGCCCGAGCTCATCGATCAGCTCCTGGACGATGCCTTCGTACACCGGCTACCTCATCCCCGGGGTCGGAGGCGCGGGCTGCTCCTCGATGAACGTGGCGCCGAGGATCTCGCGCACGACGGCCTCGCCGTAGCGCTGCGGCTGCTGGAAGGTCGGCGTGCGGGCGCCGGCGGCGGGAGCGGCGAACGGCCGCGCGCCGCGCACGGGCTCGGGTGACGCAGGGGCCGCACCGGTGGTGGG
>JAEWJG010000099.1 GCA_023386675.1 Actinomycetes bacterium | reverse complement strand
ACCTGGACGAGGAGGCACTGCGCGCCGGTCGCCCCGATCCGGGCCTGTTCGCACTCATGTCGATCCCCGCCGTGCCGGGCCGCACACAGGCACGCAAGGCCGCCACCCCGTCCGGCGCCCGCGCAGCCGTCCACAGCGCCGCCGCCGGAGCCGTGGCCCGGATGCGGCCGGGCGTCCGCTACCTGCTCGGCCCCGGCGGGACCACGGCGGAGGTCGGCCGCGTCCTCGGCGTGCGGACCGCGCCGCTGGGGGTGGATGTCATCGAGGATGGCAGAGTGATCGCGCACGACGTCACCGAGGAGCAGGCGCTCACCGACGTCGCCGGCCGCGAGGCCCAGGCGGTCGTCACCGTGATCGGCGGCCAGGGGTTCCTCCTCGGGCGCGGCAACCAGCAGCTGTCCGCGCGCGTGATCTCCGCGCTCGGCAGCGACCCCCTGCTCGTCGTCGCGACCGAGCAGAAGCTCATCGACCTCGCCGGCCGGCCCCTGCTGGTCGACACCGGCGATCCCCGGCTCGACCGGCGGCTCACCGGCCACGTCACCGTGGTCACCGGACCCGCCGCGGCGAGTCTCTACCCTGTCACCGCCGCGACCGCGGCATCCATCGAAGGAGAATCCGAATGCGTCTAGCAGGCAAGTCCGCCATCGTCACAGGAGGAGCGGGCGGCATCGGCCGTGCGACCTCCCTCGCCCTGGCGGCGGAGGGCGCGCGCGTCGCCGTCGTCGATCTGCAGCAGGAAGCGGCGGAGGCCGTCGCGGCGGAGATCCGCGCCGCCGGCGGCGAGGCGATGGCGCTCGGCGCCGACGTCTCGACCGAGGCGGACGTCGAGCGCGTCGTCGCAGCGACCGTCGACGCCTTCGGAGGAGTCGACATCGCCTTCAACAACGCGGGGATCATCCGGCGCACGACGGCCGTCGAGACGACGGTCGAGGAGTGGGACCGCGTCTTCGGCGTGAATGTGCGCGGCATCTTCCTGATGTGCAAGCACGTCGTCCCCGTCATGGCGGCCAAGGGCGCCGGGTCGATCATCAACACCGGCAGCGGCTGGGGTCTCAAGGGCGGCGCGCAGGCGATCTCCTACTGCGCCTCGAAGGGCGCCGTCGTCAATATGACCCGAGCGCTGGCGATCGACCACGGCCCGCAGGGCATCCGCGTCAACTCGATCAACCCCGGCGACGTGAACACCGGCATGCTGCGCGACGAGGCGCGCCAGCTCGGCCAGGATCAGGGCTCGTTCCTGGCCGAGGCGGCGGATCGTCCTCTGCGCCGCATGGGTGAGCCGTCGGAGATCGCCGCGGCCGTCGTCTGGCTCGCGAGCGACGAGTCCTCCTACGTCACCGGAACCGCGCTGGTGGCCGACGGCGGAGGTATCGCCTAGGCGGCCGTCCGTGCGTGCCGCTGCACGAACTCCAGCGCCTCGTCGGCGACCTCGCGCCAGCCCGAGTCGATGATGAGCGAGTGGCCGCGGTCCGGGATGACCACCAGTTCCGTGACCTCGGGGTTCTTCTGCTGGATGCGGTACTGGTTCTCGACGACGGACTGCGGAACCGTGTGATCCGCCGCTCCGGCGATGAGGAGCAGCGGTCCGCGGTCGTGGTTGTCGGTGACGACCTTCGTCTCGGCGAACGGGTTGAAGTTCGCGGTCGCGGCCTGGAAGATCGGCACGCCGGAGGCGGGCACGTGGTACTTCTCGTACAGCGCGCGTCCCTCCTCCTCGGGGAGGGCGTTGGTCCAGCCGTAGGCGAACTGCTCGTACGTGAGGATGACGCCGTGCTTGGAGTGGTTGAACTTCAGCAGGGCGGGCGCGCCGGACTTCAGGGCCGACGCGGGCAGCGCCGTCACGCCCTTGAACTGGGCCGGGTCGATCGCCACGGTGACCGCGTTCTTCGCCTCGCCCGCGAGCTTCTGGGCGATCAGGCCGCCGAAGCTGTGGCCGATCACCACGGGGGCCTGGTCGAGGGCGTCGATGGCCTCGGCGTAGTGGTCGGTGACCTGGCGGACCATCTTGCCGGCGAACGCATCCGGGTCGGCCTTGGCCTGCTCCACCGTCTCCGGGTCGTCGGGCCAGCCGGGGGCGATCGTGGCGAAGCCCTGCTCTTCGAACAGGGTGCGCCAGGGCTGCCAGCTGCTCGACAGCAGCCACAGCCCGTGGATGAAGACGACGGGCGTGCGTCCGGAGGCGTTGGCGGCGTCGATCTCGTCGCGCTCGGCGGAGGTCAGGGGCATGGTGCGACTCCTTCGGTGTGAGGAACCGGGTCGCTGCGCGGACCGGCAGCGTACGCGACGAAGTCTGGTGCGCGGCGGGGGCGCCGCACAAGATCCCCCCGGGACTACAGCCCTTCCGCCACCGCGGCCGCCGCGTGCAGCCACGCCCGCCGGGTGCGCGGTGCGAGCGACTCGAACGACAGGCGTCCGCCGTGCATCTCCGGGTCGAACGGGATGGTGACCGCGCTGCGGGCGAGCGGCCGGAAGCCCGCGGCGACCCGGCGAACGTCGGCGGCCGGTCCGGTGCGCTCGGACTGCGAGACGATCACCACGGCCTCGCGCGCGAGGCGCGCCGAGTGCGCATCCCGCTGCAGCAGCGCCTCGAGCAGGAGCGCGCCGGCCTCCGCGTGCTCGCCGAGCGCGGTGGTCGCGATGACGAGCTGGTCGGTGTGGTCGATCATCCGGAGCCAGCGCTCGGCCGACTCGTCGTTGCCGCTGTCGATGATCACGAGCCGGTAGAACTTGGTCGCGACGGTGTGCAGCCGGTCGAAGTCGGCGGTCGAGATGCGCTGCTCGGTGGCGAGCATGGTCGGGTTGGAGCGGAGCACGTCGTACTTGTCGGCGTTCTGGTGGTGGACGAAATGGCCGATGTCCGCCGTGCGGGCGCCGGCCGACATGAGCTGGTCCGTCGCCGGGAGCAGCGACTGCACGGTGGAGTCGTGGTCGTCCTTCTCAGTGCGCCAGCCGAGCGTCCCGCGGGTCTCGTTGTTGTCCCAGGCCAGGACGCCGGAACCGCCGTTGCGCGCGAAGACGGCCGACAGGAGCGCGGTGGTCGGCGTCTTGTTCGCACCGCCCTTGCCGTTCACGATCGCGATGGTGCGGGGACCGGCCCAGTGACGGCTCACCGCATCCAGCTCCGCCCGCTCCCGCAGCTCGGACGCGGAGGGGGACACGGGCATGCCCGCGCGGGCGAGGGCGCCGCGGAAGCCCTGCTTGGCGCGATCGGGACGCGGCCGCTCGACGTAGAGGAACGACTCCCGCGACGGGGTCTCCAGCGTGGCCGCCCCGCTCGGGACGGGTTCGCCGGTGGCGGACTCGCGCGTGGCGCCCTCGCTCGTGGTGGCGTCGCGGGAGGAGACGGGCGCGTGCTCGGCGCCATGGGCGACGGACAACGCCTCCTCGTCGCCGATGCTGCCGTCCGGCTGCACGGCGAGCAGCCAGTCGCCCTCCTCGTCCGAGACAGTGAGGCGCACCGGCCGGCCCGCGGCGGCCGCGATCTCGCCGACGCGGCCGAGGACCGCCTCCCGCAGCCGCTCCGTGCTCTCGGCGGCGAAGGTCTCGGGCACGCCGTCGACGATCAGCTCCCCGGTCGCGTCAGGCGAGAACCGGGCGCTGAGCTGGGGTGACGGGGACAGATCGAGGGACACGTGCTTCCTTTCGCGGCCCGTCCAGGAGACGGCATAGACCGACGACAGACGGTAGACCGGTCCGGGAGGCGCGTCCAGGGATCCTCAGCGTCTTCTCAGGAGGCGGTCAGAAGCCCCAGGTCGTGCAGGCTCTCCGCCGTCTCGACGATGGTGTCGGCAGCGGGCCGCGGACGCAGCCCGAGCTCCCGCTTCGCCTTCTCATTGTGGATGACCAGGGGCGCCGGCTCCTCGCCCGGCGCCTCCTCCGTCGGCACGCGCGCTGCGAGGCCGCCGAGACGAGCGCGCAGCACGTGTGCGACATCGAGGAACGTCATGGTCGGGCCGTCGGCGAGCACGAGGTAGCGGTTGCCTGCCGCGGCGGGCGTCGACATGGCGGCTACGTGCGCAGCGGCGACGTCCCGCACGTCCGCGATCCCGAACCGCTGCCGCGGCACCGTCGTCATCGTGCCGTCGAGCATCCCGGTGAAGAGCGAAAGCGAGGACCGCACCGAGGCGGTGAGCGTCGGGCCGGCGATCCAGGTCGGGTTGAGCGCGACGAGTTCGAGGCCGCCGCCCTCCCGCTCGACGAAGTCCCACGCGGCGCGCTCCGCCACAGCCTTCGACACCGGGTACGCCGGGAGCCCGGGTGTGGCAGGGTCGGTCCAGTCGCTCTCGTCGTAGTCGCGAACCGGCTTCGGCGAGTAGCCGACGGCGGCGAACGACGAGGTGAGCACGACCCGGCGCGCTCCCGCGTCGCGAGCCGCGCGGAGCACGCGGAGGGCGCCGTCGCGGGCCGGGACGATCACCTCGTCGGGGCTCCCCTGGATCATGGGGGAGGCGGTGTGGTGCACCTCCTCGATGCCCGCGAGCGCGCCCGCCCATCCCGCGTCGTCGGTGAGGGAGGCCGCTGCGAACGACAGGGCGGCGTCGTCCGCACCGGTGCGGCGAACGGCGGCCCTCACCTCGTCGGCGCGGTCCAGGGTGCGGACGGTGGCGCGGACAGAGGCCCCGGTGGCCAACAGGTCGGCGATCAGACGTGTGCCGAGGTATCCGTTGCCTCCCGTGACGAGGACGGTCGGGGTGTCGGTGGTGGTCATCGGAAGGTCTCCTCGAGTCGGGGAAGGATGGAGTGGAGCTCGGCCTGCGCCTCCGCCTCGGCCGTGGCGTCGGAACGGTCGCGCGCGTCCCACAGGGCGGACTTCACGCGCAGGTAGTCGAGGTGGACGGTCAGCGTCGCGATCTGCTGCTCGACCCGCTCGGCGTGCCGCAGGAGGATGTCCCGCTGCTCGCCCGCCGCCTCTCGCCCGCGCCGCCGGTTCGCCTGGTAGGTGCGCATGTCCTCGACGCCGACGCCCATGGCGCGCAGGCACGCGAGCACCTGGGCGGAGTCGAGGTCGCGCTCGGCATACCTGCGGTGGCCGCTGCGCTCGTCGCGGGCGATCGGGCCGAGGAGGCCGACCTCCTCGTAGTAGCGCAGCGTCGGTTCGCTCAGCCCGCTCTGGCGGGAGACGTCCTGGATGCTCAGCGTGCTCATGTCCCCATGAGAACAGACCTCAAGCGCTTGAAGTCAAGGTCGGGGTGAGGATCGCCCGGGTTCGCCCGCCGTCGCACTGCAGGAAGCAGAGCCGCCCGGCGAGGCAGGACACGAGGGCGCCCTCCTGACTCTGGAGGGCCCGGTGCAGGGCGGAGGGCAGGTCGGTGATCTCGTCCTCGAGCAGGCCGTCCTTGACGAGAACGCACCGCTCGGGCGCTCCACGGGAGAGGAGCAGCGCGAGGATGTCGTGCTCGGACATCCCGTCGACGGCGATCGACTCGCATCCGGGTCGGAGCTCGACCATCCCGGTCAGGCGGCGGCGGAACTCCTTCCGCCCCGCCCGGGTGGCCCGCGCCGCGAGGAGGACGACCCACGAGGGGCCGAGGAACGCGTGCACGGCGTCGTCGACGTGCTGCTCGACGGTCCGTCTCCGCGGCCGGGTGGTTCTCAGTGCCGGATCATCCATGGGAAGGACTTCAGCCTTCGTCTCGTCGAGGCCCCCGGGCGGAGCCTCCCGTGTAGTCATTCGTCGTGAAGGGCCCGATCGGATGCAGACGGCGCATTCCTCTAGCCAGGCGAGACGTCGCGCCCTACTCTGTGCGCATCGTCGGAGGAAGTATCAGGGGAGGAACCATGTCGGACACCCGTCAGGACGCGATCACCGTCGTCCTCGTCCACGGCGCATTCGCCGATGGCGCGAGCTGGGCCGGAGTCGCGCAGCTGCTTCAGGAGGCGGGCGTGCCCGTCCTCGTCCCGGCGATCGCATTGCGCGGCATCGCGGTCGACTCGGCGTACCTGCGGAGCGTGATCGAGCAGCTGGACGGGCCGGTCCTGCTGGTGGGCCACTCCTACGGCGGTGCGATCATCAGCAACGCCGCGACCGGGCTGGACGCGGTGAAGGGGTTGGTCTTCGTCTCCGGCTTCGCGCCGGACGACGGCCAGGTGCTCGGTGAGATCGAGGGCACCTCGCGCGACAGCGCGCTCGGGCCGGCACTGGTGCAGAAGAACTTCCCCGGTCCGGACGGCCGGCCGGCGGTCGAGCTGTTCGTCGCCGAGAAGGAGTTCCCCCGGGTGTTCGCGGGCGACCTCCCGCCCGAGGTGGGGGCGGTGCTTGCCGCCTCCCAGCGTCCGGTCGCCGCGTCGGCGTTCGACGAGAGCAACGGCGCCCCCGCCTGGAAGAACGTGCCATCGTGGGCCGTCGTCGCGACGGGCGACAAGGCGGCCGGGTCGGACGTGCTCCTCGCGATGGCGAAGGCCGCGGGCGCGGAGCTGACCACGATGGACGGCTCCCACCTCATCATGGTCTCCCAGCCGCGCGCGGTGACGGACGTCATCCTGCGCGCCCGCGAGGCGGTGAGCCGATGACCGACGGGCAGCGCGACGACCTCGCCGGCCGCCTGCAGCGCACAGAGGTGCAGCGAGCCGCCTCCTCGATCCCGGGCCGGATCATCGTGCAGGTGCTGACCGAGATCCCGGAGGGAGTCGAGTCGGGCTGGCACACGCACCCGGGCGAGGAGGTGGGCTACATCCTCGCCGGAACCGTCGAGATGCGCATCCACGACGCCGAGACGCTGCACCTCGAGGCCGGCACCGGCTTCCTCATCCCGCCCGGCACGCCGCACAACGCGCGCGACCTGGGCCCAGGGACCGGCCGGATGCTGTCCACGTATCTGGTCGAGCCGGAGCAGGCGCTGGCGACGTTCGTCGACCCGGGGTGAGTATCGAGGCGAGACGCGCCGCGCACCCTCTGCGATCTCCCAGCCACGATGGCGCAAGATATCTCGTTGTCTTCAGCACGTTAGGAAACACCATGAGCTCGCTTCGCGATCACATCGAGCGCACCCTCGCCGACTCCGACTCCGCCGTCTCGGCGGACGCCGGGAGCCTCGCGATGACCGGTTCGATCACGCTGCCGCCGCACGAGTAGCCGCAGCTCGGCCGTCCGGCGTATCGTCGGCCCATGTGCCGCAACATCCGCTGCCTCCACAACTTCGAGCCGCCGACGACCGACGATGAGGTGCGGGAGGCCGCCCTGCAGTTCGTCCGCAAGGTGAGCGGCTCCACTCGTCCCTCCCGGGCCAACACGGCCGCCTTCGACCAGGCCATCGACGAGATCGCCGCGGCGACCAGGAGGATGCTCGACCAGCTGGTCACCAGCGCGCCGCCGAAGAGCCGCGAGCGGGAGGCGATCAAGGGACGCGAACGCCACGAGAAGCGGATGGAGCGGGAGGTGCGCATCCGCACCGCTTCGGTGTGAGCGGGACCAGAGCCGGGTCGATCGCTCGGCCCGGCTCTGGCATTGATTCCCCATACCCGTAGCTACGAGGAATCTTCAGAATACGCCCGGTCGTCTCGTGTCACCCGTCGTCAGTACCATGCGGGCATGACGGACGGGCGGCTGACGGTGATGCGGGCGGGTGCGCTGCATCCCTACTGGGGGAGGACCGGGCACTACACGATCGCGACCTTCGCGTGCGAGCAGGTGCCGGCGGGGGCTCTGCGCACGCTGGTGACGGCGAACGCCGACCGGATCAGCGTCCGGATCGGACCGCACGGCCGTGAGGTGACGCCGGAGCTGCAGGCCGCGAACACCAAGACGGGCTTCGTGCCTCTCGCCGACGTGCCTGACCTGATCTGGAAGAACCTGCCGTCGGAGGTGCCCGGCGGGCGGGACACCGCCTCCCGCTCCGGACCCGAGCGTCCGAACCACTACGCGGACATCGACCAGCCGCTCGACGGCACCACCTTGCGGGTGCGGTGCGTCGCCGATCCGTCGCAGGTCTCCGTCCCGGTGTGGCAGGACTATTACACGCGGCTCGGCAAGACCGCGCCCGACGACCGCGGGCTGCTGCCGTTCCGGGTGCAGCAGTTCTTCGGCGAGCTGGTCGCGGCGGCGTCTGCGGGGGATGCCGTCCGGTTCCTCACGGCTGCAGGACTGGTCGCCCACTATGTCGGGGACGCCTGCCAGCCCCTCCACGGCTCGTACCTGTCCGACGGGCTGCCGGACGGCACGGGGAAGGGCGTCCACTCGGCGTACGAGACGACGATGGTGGACCGGCACCAGGACGAGCTGGTGGCGGGGATCGCGGCGGCGCTGCCCAAGGCGGCCACGCCGACACCGCTCGGCTCCCCCCCAGGATGCCGCGGTCGCCATCGTCCGGCTGATGGACCGGTCGGCCCGGGCGGTGGACCCGCGCGCACTGGTGGACGCGTACGCCGCCGTCTCGACCACGGCGGACGACGCGTCCGTCGCCGTGACCGACGCCCTGTGGCGCGAGTTCGGAGCACAGACCGCGGGGCTGATGGTGGACGGCGCGATCACGCTGGCCGGCCTGTGGCACAGCGCGTGGATGCTCGGCGGGGGAGACACGGCCGTCGACCCGTCGGCGCTCGTCGCCATCGACCCGGCCGTCCTCCAGGCCCTCTACGAGCGGGCGACGTTCGTGCCGTCGCTCACGCTGGACCAGATCGGACCGGTGCTGTCGGTCGGCGGCTGACCGGTCCGACGCCGTCCGCGACCATCCGCACGTACTCCTGCAGGGTGGACGCGTCTGGCGCGTTGCCGGGGTCGACCTCGGTCAGCACCAGCCCGGCGAACCGGTCGTCGGCGGTCACGATGCGGAGGCCGGCCACCACCTCCGCGATGTCGAGCCCCCACGGCTCGGCGTCCGGATTCGGCATGTTGGCGAGCGGCAGGTGCGCGTGGCCCAGCACGTCGACATCGAAGTGGAGCACGAACCGCTCCCCGGCCGCACGCACGGCGGCGAGGGCCCGGCGCGCGGCCGCCTCCGGGTCGGCGTGCACCTCCGCCGCCGGGATGCGGACCAGTCCCAGCTCGTCGATCAGCCGCCGCTCCGGGTCGTCTCCCTCCTCGGGCAGGGCGTCGCCGAACACGACGACCTCGGCCGGACGGAGCAGAGGCGATCCGCCGCCGACGCCCGTCAGCAGCGGATCGCTGCCGGGGAGGCCGAGCAGGTGGGCGACGCCCATCGCATCCACGTTGCCGTAGGCGATACCACCGGGCGTGTAAAGGTCCCGCCCGCCGTCCAGGTACAGCAGCGCCGCGGG
>JAEWJG010000087.1 GCA_023386675.1 Actinomycetes bacterium | reverse complement strand
CCCGGATGACGTGGCTCGTCATCCGGGAGCCGGCCCGTGCCCACGGCGATGGCGCCGAGTGCGCGGTCCCTGGCGCGGTCCCGGATCGTCTCAGGGGAGACGGTCCGCCACTCGTCGTCCGCGCCGGCCCACCACGACTCAGCGCGGGTCGACGACGAGAGGGTGATCAGCAGCCGACGCGCACGACGGACGGCGAGGCCGGAGCCCGCCGCCTCCGTCGTCCCGTCGCTCCGCACCGCGAGGACCGCAGCGGCGAAGCCGTCGTAGGGCGCGTCGTCGGACTCCGCGTAGCGCAGCGGCGGGACGACGGACTGCTCGTGCAGGGGGGCGCCGTCGATCGGGACGGCGAGGTCGAGCGACAGCAGCTCGCCGGCGGCGCTGCGGGCGAGCTCGCGGAGGGGAGTCGTGAGGCCGATCCGGACCTCCGGAAGCGGAGCGTCCGCATCGAGCGAGATGAGGAGGACCCCGTCCCGGACACGGGACACGCGGCGGACGCGGACGTCGCCGATCCGGAGCGACTCCTCGACGACGGCGCGGTCGAGGTCGAGCACGCGCGCGGGCGAGTTTGTTTCCGCCGTAGCGCCTGGAAGCTCGACCGTCAGGTCGACGAACGGCAGGAACTCCTGGCTGTAGCGCCCTTCGAAGGTCATCAGCAGGTCCTCGGCGCGGGCGAGGTCTCCTGCGGCGATCGCGGAGCGGATCTCGCTGAGCCGGTCGGGCCCCGCGCCCTGGGAGGTCACGCGACGCAGCTCCTCCGCCGGGATCAGGGGAGTACCCGACCAGACGGTGGCGTCGTTCACCTGGTAGCGGCCGGCCGGGCCGCCGAAGACCATCGCTCCGAGGCGGCCGTCGCCGATCGGGGTGGCTTCTTCCCACTGGGCCGCTGGCTCGCGCCACGCGAGCTGGAGCGTCCGTTCGCCGGAGATCGTCATCGGTCTTCCCTCTCGAGGTTGCGGTTGACAGACTAGACATGGTTAATTCACACTGTCAAATAACCGATTTCCGCTAGGAGCCCTTCATGCTCGACGGCTATGGCGCCGTTCTGGCCCTGCGCGCAGCAGGCACCTCCCTCGTCCTCGACACCGGGGGACGCGTGCCGCGCGTCCTGCACTGGGGCGCCGACCTCGGCACTCTCGACGATGCGGAGGCGGAGGCCCTGCGCGAGACCGCCGGCCCGGCGGTCCTCAACAACTCGCCCGACATCCCACGCACCTTCAGCCTGTGGCCGACGGAGTTCGAGGGATGGGCGGGCACGCCGGCGCAGGAGGGGCACGCCGCCGGCACGGCCACCACGCCGCGGCCGCGGACGGAGGCGGTGCGCTACCGCGACGACGGCGAGGCCGGCGGCGCAGTCGAGATCGACCTCGCCGACGAGATGACCGGGCTGCGGTCGACCATGACCCTCGAGCTCGACCGATTCGGCGTGCTCTCGGTCGACGTCACGATGGTCCGGGATGCGGCACTCGCCCGCGACGGCGCCGCGCTCCCGTACACGCTCGACGCCCTCCGCGTCCTCCTCCCGATCCCGGAGCGTGCGGTCGACGTGCTCGACTTCACCGGCAAGTGGTGCCGTGAACGCGCACCGCAGCGCGGGCCGCTGTTCTTCGGCAGCCACGTGCGCCGCGCGCGCCGCGGCAAGCCCGGGCACGACGCGCCGTTCCTCGTGGTCGCCGGGACGGCGGACCTCAGCTTCGCCCGTGGTGAGGCGTGGGCCACGCACCTGGCGTGGAGCGGAGACGCCGAGTATGTCGTCGAGCGGCTGACCGAGGGCGCAGGCGCCTTCTCGGCGGCGCTCGGCGCCGGCGAGGGGCTGCGTCCCGGCGAGATCGCGCTGGAGGCGGGGGACCGCTACGTGGCGCCGACCGCCCTGTTCGCCTGGTCGGGCGCCGGCCTGGACGGCATCGCCGACCGGCTCCATCGCCGCCTGCGCGCGCGTCCGTCGCATCCGCACACCCCGCGTCCGCTCACCCTGAACTCGTGGGAGGCGGTCTACTTCGACCACGACCTCGACCGCCTGACCTCGCTGGTCGAGCGGGCGGCCCAGGTCGGCGTCGAGCGGTTCGTGCTCGACGACGGCTGGTTCCACGACCGCCGCGACGCGAACGCGGGCCTGGGCGACTGGGTGGTCGACCGGGCGGTGTGGCCGGACGGCCTCGGGCCGCTGGTGGACCGCGTGCGCGCCGAGGGGATGCAGTTCGGCATCTGGTTCGAGCCCGAGATGGTCAACCTCGACTCCGATCTGGCACGTGCGCATCCCGAGTGGGTGCTCGGCCCGCGCGAGCTGGGCGCCGCGGCGCGCGATCAGTACGTGCTCGACCTCACCCGCCCGGACGCCTACGAGCACGTGCTCGGACAGATCAGCGCGATCGTCGACGAGTATGCGGTCGACTACATCAAGTGGGACCACAACCGCGATCTCTCGGAGGCGGTGAGCGGCTACGCGGGCCTCGACCGTCCGGCCGTGCACGAGCAGACGCTGGCTCTGTACCGGATGCTGGACACACTCCGGGAGCGGCACCCGCACCTCGAGGTCGAGACCTGCTCCGGCGGTGGCGGACGCGTGGACCTCGGCATCCTGCAGCGGACCGACCGCGTCTGGGCGTCCGACTGCAACGACCCGGTCGAGCGCCTTCAGATCGAGCGCTGGACCCGGATGCTCGTCCCGCCGGAGCTCATCGGCTCGCACCTCGGCGCCGCCCGGTCGCACACCACCTCGCGGCGCACCGACCTCTCCTTCCGGCTCCTCGTGGCGCTCACTGCGCACGCGGGCATCGAGTGGGACCTCCAGGAGGCCGATGACGACGAGCTCGCGGCGATCACCCGCTGGGCAGCGGTCTACCGCGAACTGCGCGACCTCATCCACACCGGCCGGGTGGTCAACGCCGACCTGGCCGACGACACGACCGGGCTGACCGGGATCGTGGCGCAGGACGGCGCGCGCGCCGTCTTCAGCTGGGTTCGGCTGGCCACGTCGGCGCCCGGCCAGTCCGGCCGGGTGCGCTTCCCGGGGCTCGACCCCGACGCCCGGTACACGGTCCGCATCCGCGACGAGTTCGGCGACGCCAGCCGGCACCAGAGCGCGGACCCCTCCTGGATCACCGCCGCCCTCACGCCCGAAGGCGTCGCGCTGCCCGGCTCCGTGCTCGGGGTGGCCGGCGTCCCGATGCCCACCCTCAACCCGCAGCAGGGGATGCTGTTCGACCTGGTCCGGCACTGACCCGACCCCCGAACAGCGAACCCACACAGACGGCCCACCGCATCACCGCCCGACGCTCCGCGCGACGGGCTCTTCAGAGAGGAAGAACGCATGACCCGCTTGACACGCGCGCGCCGCGGCCTGCACGCCGCGGCCGTGACGGTCGCGGCGCTGGGACTGGTGGCGGCCGCCGCACTGCCCGCCGCCGCATCGCCGGCGCCGACGGATACACCCACCCCGACCGCGACCGCGACCGCGACGCCGACAGAGACGCCGACCCCGACGCCCTCCGCGTCATCCAAGCCGGCCGCGACCGCCGCACCGAAGCCGACCGCGACCCCGAAGGCCGACATCCCCACGCCCATCCCACCGGCGACCTCGACGGGCGCCCCGTGGGCGCAGAAGCCCTACATGGGGTGGAGCAGCTACAGCATGCAGGTCTACTCGGGCAACGGGAAGTGGATCACGGCCGACCAGCTCATCGCCCAATCCGACGCCATGCACGCCAAACTGCAGAAGGCGGGCTACGACCGCATCAACGTGGACGCGGGCTGGAGCGACGGCGTCGACGCCAACGGCCGTCCCACCCCGAGTACGACCCTCTACCCGCAGGGGCTGACGAAGGTCATCGACCACGTGCACGCCAACGGCCAGAAGTTCGGCGTCTACCTCATCCCCGGCATCTCGCCGGCGGTCTACGAGAAGGCGTACCCGATCGCGAACGCCCCCGGCTGCACCACGCACGACATCGTGAAGCAGCCGCTGCAGCAGGCCGACTACTGGAAGATCGGCTACCGCATCGACTTCTCCAACCCGTGCGCACAGAAGTACGTCGACTCCATCGCCGACCAGCTCGCGGCGTGGGGCGTGAACTTCGTCAAGTTCGACAGCGTCACCCCCGGCTCGGGCATCAGCGACGGATCGGTGGATGCGCGCGACGACGTGGCCGCATGGTCGAAGGCGCTCAAGAAGCACAGCATCTGGTTCGAGATCTCCTGGGCGCTCGACATCAACTACGCCGACTACTGGAAGCAGTACGCGAACGGCTGGCGCGTGGAGTGGGACGTCGAGTGCTACTGCGGCAGCGAGGCCCTCACCCAGTGGGACAACATCAACCGCCTCTTCCCGCGCGCGGCGGACTGGTGGCGCCACGCCGGACCCGGCGGCTGGAACGACTTCGACTCGCTCGACGTCGGCAACGGCAAGATGGACGGCCTGACGCCGGACGAGCGCCGCACGGCCACGACCCTGTGGGCGATCTCCGCCGCGCCGATGTACACCGGCAACGACCTGACGAACCTCGACCAGTACGGCATCGACCTGCTGACCAACCCCGAGGTCGTCGCCGTCGACCAGGCCGGCGTTCCCGCGCGTCCCGTCTCCACGACCTCGAAGCAGCAGGTCTGGTACGCCCTGAACGCCGACGGCAGCTACACCGTCGCGCTGTTCAATCTGGGCCGTTCGGAGTCGGACGTGTCCGCGAAGTGGTCCGACATCGGGCTGAAGGGATCGGCGACGGTCCGCGACCTCTGGGCACGTAAGAACCTGGGCAAGGCCGCCACCGGCTTCACCGCCTCGGACGTGCCGATCCACGGCGTGCGCCTACTCAAGGTCACCCCGGACAAGGGGACGACCGTCACAGTCAACGACGACGCGCTCGGGATGAAGTACGGCGGCGACTGGACGCGCAACGGCGGGGCAGAGGTCGCCGCGACCTCGCAGCCGCTGACCGTGAACGTGACGGACACGGGCTCGCCCGCGCCCTCCACGCCCACCGGTCCGACGCGCACCACGGCCGTCAACGACACCGACCCGGGGATCGTGTACTCCGGCCAGTGGGGTTACAGCTCCGGCCGGAACTTCGGCGACTACCAGGATGACGTGCACTACGCCGAGCATCCCGGCAGCGACTCGTTCTCGTACACGTTCACCGGAACCGGCGTCTCGTACTACACCGAGCTCGACTCGTCGGAAGGCGATGCGGACGTGTACATCGACGGATCCCTGGTGAAGACGATCAGCGCGGCCGGCGACCCGGGCAAGTCCCACGTCGGCCAGCAGGTGGTGTTCACGACGAACGACCTCTCCAACGGCCAGCACACGCTGCGCGTGGTGATGAAGTCCGGCCAGTTCATGCTGATCGACCGGCTGGACGTCATCCAGGAGAACCTGATCGACCCGTCCTCGGTGTCCTACGACACCAAGGTCCCCGCGGCGGCGAGCTTCGGCGTCCTCCGCGACCCGGGCGAGTTCACCGGGATCACGGCGAACGGCAAAGCGCTCGCGAAGGGCACCGACTACACGGTGTCCGGATCGACGGTCACCCTGACGACGACGTATCTCGCGACGCTGCCCGTCGGGGCGACCACGCTGAACGTGGGCTTCCGCGGCGACTACCTGGACGACGTCCACTCCACGAAGACCGCCGGCGCTTCGGTGTCGTACGCCTTCACGGGGACCGGCGTCGACTGGCTGGGCGCCACCGCTCCCGATCAGGGCGTCGTGGACGTGTACATCGACGGCAAGCTGGCCAAGAGGGTCGACACGCACAGCGACACCCGCCGCACCCAGCAGACGCTGTTCAGCGCCACCGGGCTGCGGGACGGGCGGCACACCTTCATGGCCGTGAAGGAGTCGGGCGACGTGATGCGCACCGACGCCGTCCGCTACACCGTCCGCTGATCCATCGGGTGGGCCGGGGCGACACGTCCCGGCCCACCTTTCCCTTGGAGTCCCCGATGAACCGCACGACCCGTCCCGAGTTCCCCGCGTTGCTCGGCCGCGAGCCGCTGCCGACCCCCGACGACTACGACGCGTACTGGGGGGAGGCCCTGGATGGCGCGCGTCGGCATCCTCTCGACCTGCGCCTCGAGCCGGTCGACACCGGGCTCACCGCGATCGACGTCTTCGACGTCTCCTTCGCCGGGTACGAGGGGCGTCGCGTCCGCGGGTGGCTGCGGCTGCCGCACCACCGCACCGAGGCTCTCCCCGCCGTCGTGCACGCCAACGGCTACGGCGCCGGGAGGCTCTCGCCGATCGACGACCTCACCTGGCCCGCGGCCGGGTTCGCCCAGCTCGTCGTCGACACGCATGAGCAAGGCGGTGGGAGCACCGGCCACCTCTTGCAGGGCATCCTCGACCCGCATTCCTCCTACTACCGGGGCGTGTTCGTCGACGCCGCCCGGGCCGTCGACGCGCTGCGCGCGCTGGACGGCGTGGACCCCGCGCGCGTCGCCGCGATCGGCAACAACCAGGGCGGCGGCATCGTGCTCGGCGTCGGAGCGCTCGTCCCCGACCTCGTCGCGGTGCTCGCGCAGGCGCCGTTCCTCACGGCCGCGCCGGACGGCATCCGGCTCGCGGCTCAGGGCCCCTGGCTGGAGCTGCGCGCCTACCTGACCGAGCATCCCGACCGCGCCGACGCCGTCGCACGCACCCTCGCGTACGTCGACGGCGTCACATCCGCGCGGCACGCCACCGCGCCGGGGTGGATCAGCGACGGACTGGACGACGACATCTGCCCGCCGGAGACGGCGCGCGCGGCGGCGGACGCCTATGCGGCGCCGGTCGTCTTCCGCGAGTGGCCGGGCGCTGGCCACGAGGCGGGAGGGGTGGGCGATCGGCAGAGCGCGCTCGCGGTGCTCCGCGGAGCGTTCAGGGCCGCCGCCCATGAGAGCGAATTGTAAAGAAACGGTAAGGCCGCCGGGGATCGGCCCCGCAGCGTCCGGGCGCCCGCCAAGATGTGAGAGTGGGTGAGGAGAGAGGCCTGGTGCTGGTCGTCGAGGACGAACCGACCATCGGCGACCTGGAGCGGATGTACCTCGCCAATGGCGGGTTCGGCGTCCATGTCGAGATGGACGGAGTTCACGCGCTGGACGCCGTCGCGCGCCTCCGTCCCGCCGCCATCGTCCTCGACATCGGCATCCCGGGGATCGACGGCCTCGAGCTGTGCCGGACGCTCCGGGCCCGTGGGGACTGGACGCCGGTGGTGTTCGTCACCGCCCGCGACGACGAGGTCGACCGGATCCTCGGGCTCGAACTGGGCGCGGACGACTACCTGACGAAGCCGTTCTCGCCCCGTGAACTGGTGGCGCGCGTGCGGGCGCTCATCCGCCGGTCCACGCTCGCCGCCGGACCGCAGGCGCGACGCGTCGGTCCCGTTCTGCTCGACCCCGTACGGCGCCGGGTCGAGGTCGGCGGGGCGCCGGTCGAGCTGACCGCGACCGAGTTCGACCTCCTAGAGCACCTGATGTCGCAGCCGGGCCGCGTCTTCACGAGGGAGCAGCTCCTCTCGTCGGTCTGGGGCGTCGCCGACTACAGCAGCAGCCGCACCGTCGACGTGCATGTGGCCCAGCTCCGCGTGAAGCTCGGCGAGGCCGCGGGGACCATCCGCACCGTCCGGGGCGTCGGCTACAGTGCGGCGGAGCCGGATGCCTGAGCGCGCGGAGGGCAGGCGGCCGTGGAGCGCATCCGTCACCTCCCGGATCATGCTCGGCACCTTCGCGGTCGCTCTGATCGCCGTGCTGGTGACCGGTCTGGTCGCACTGCAGGTGGTGCAGAACGTGGCCGAGAGCCAGGCGCGCCAGCAGCTGAAGGCGCAGGCGACCGCCCTCGTCGCCGCACGCGAGACCGGGTCGCACGTCGCGGCCGCTCGGCTCGCCGCGCTGGGCGACCGGTTCGCGGTCGTCGGCCCGGACGGGACCGTCACCGGGGCGGCCCGTTCCTCCGTCGGCTCGGACGTGGCACGGCGACTCCGGGCCGGAGAGGCTGTGTCGGGATCGACCACCCTCGGCGGCAAGGACGCGGTGCTGGTCGGCATCCCCACGTCGGACGGGGGCGGCGTCGTGGGGGTGCGGAAGGTCGCGGACATCGCCGCGGCGAATGCCGAGCTGATCCGATGGCTGGCCGTCGCGCTGGTGCTCGGTCTGGCCGTCGCCTCCATCGCCGGTGTTCTGCTCGCGCGACGGCTGGGGCGGCCGCTGGCCAGACTCGCGGGCAGCGCACGGGAGCTGGCTGCCGGGCGCCGCGGCGTCGCCATCGGGATCGAGCCGGTCGCCGAGATCGAGGACATCGCCCAGGCCCTCCGCGGGCTCGACGCGGCGCTGGCGACCAGCGAGGATCGCCAGCGAGAGTTCCTCCTCTCGGTGTCGCACGACATCCGGACGCCGCTCACCGCGATCCGCGGCTACGCCGAAGCGCTCGCCGACGGAGTCGTCCCGCCCGATGAGGTGGCGCGGGTGGGCGGGACGCTCACGGCCGAGTCGGAGCGACTGCGGCGCTTCCTCGACGATCTGCTGGAGCTCGCGCGTCTCGAAGCCGACGACTTCCGGATCGACTCGCAGCGCTTCGACCCGCGGGACACCGTGCTGCGGGCGGTCGACGGATGGAGCGGCGCCGCATCCCGGGCCGGCGTGCTGCTGCGGGCCGAGACCCCTGATGCGCCGCTGCGCGCCGACACCGACGAGCTCCGGTTGCGTCAGGTCGTCGACGGCCTCATCGAGAACGCTCTGCGGGTGACGCCCGAGAGTGCGCCCGTCGTCGTGGCCGTGCGCAGCCACGAGGACGGGAGTGTCGTCGTCGAGGTCCGGGACGGGGGCCCCGGGCTCACCGCGGGAGACGTCGATATCGCCTTCGAGCGCGGCGCGCTGCACGAGCGCTACCGCGACGTGCGCCCGGTCGGGACGGGGCTCGGGCTGTCGATCGCGCGCCGCCTCGTCGCGCGGCTGGGCGGGTCGCTGGAGGTGCGGCAGGCACCGGAGGGCGGGGCGGCGTTCTCGGTCTCCTTACCGTCCTCTTACATTCCCCCGGCGGAGCGCTGACATCCGGCTGCGACCCTTGCCGCATGGATGACAACGAAACCCGTCCCCTCGACGCGGCCACCGAGCCCATCGAGCCCCTCGACCGTCACGACCCGATCGCGCCGACTCCCGTGCCGACGGCGGCTGTGCGCGAGTCCGCACCCGCCTTCCTCCGCCGTCATGCGGTCGGCGTCGGGGTGGCTGCCGCCCTCCTCGCGGTGATCCTCGTCGCCGGAGGCACGGCATGGGGAGTCTCCGCCGCCGTCGCAAGCACCCAGCCGACGGTCTCCGCACCCGCGCACGCGCAGTCGGCCGGCCACGGTACCGGCTCCGCGGCGGCGAAGGCCGCCAAGCGCAAGAAGGCCAAGGCGCACGGAGCGCGCGGCACGCTCACGGACGTGGGCGGAGACACCTGGACGCTCCACGCCGCATCCGGCAAGACCCTCACCGTGAAGATCACCTCGACGACAGCCTTCGGCACCAAGAAGGCGTCGGCGAACCGCGACTCCTTCGCCACCGGCGACCGGGTCGGAGTGCTGGGGAAGCGCTCCGGCGACACCATCACGGCGACCCGGATCGTCCACCTCCCGCTGCACGCGCACACCGCGAAGCCGAGTCCCGCGCCGAGCGCCTGACGAGTCGCCTCGGCGACGTGCTCCCGTGCCCGGGTGATAGCCGCCTTGACGCCCGGACTCGGGTAGGAGAGGCTGAGGTAAGCCTTACCTGAGTCAGGAGACCCGCATGGCCGAGCTCATCCCCTTCTCGCAGGCGCTGCGCGAGCGTACGCGCGGCGTCCACCAGGAGAGCGAGGGCGCGGTCTTCATGCAGGACCTCATGTCCGGCAGCGGCTCGCGCGACGACTACATCGCCCTGCTCTCGCAGCACTACTTCATCTACGAGGCGCTGGAGGAGGCGGCCGACCGCATGGGCGGCGACCCTGTGGCGTCGCTGTTCATCACGCCGGCGCTGACCCGCCTGCCGGCGATCGAGGCCGACCTGGAGTTCCTGATCGGCGACGACTGGCGCGAGCGCATCGCCCCGCTCCCGTCCACGGTCCGCTACACCGCCCGCATCCGTGAGGTCGGGAGCACGTGGCCGGGCGGGTTCGTCGCCCACCACTACACGCGGTACCTCGGCGACCTGTCCGGAGGGCAGATCATCCGGACGCTCCTGCAGCGTGCATACGGGTTCGAGACGAACGGGGTGGGCTTCTACCTGTTCGCCGACATCGCGAAGCCGAAGCTGTTCAAGGACACCTACCGCTCACAGCTCGACGCCGTCGACTGGACCGAGGAGGAGCGGGACCGCGTCATCGACGAGGTCGGCCTGGCGTTCCGCTTCAACACGGAGCTGTTCGACGACCTCGCGGTCGCGAAGGCCGCAGCCTGACGCGTCGCGGTCTGCGATCAGCGGCCCTGGGTCAGCGTACGAAGTCGGCATCCACGCGGCCGCCGAGCCGTTCGAGCAACGTCGTCGCGACGTCCGCGGCGGCGCTCGCGTCCGTCCGGGAGGCGAGCGTCTCGAGGGCATCGGCCGCGGCGGCGTCCGCCGCACGAAGCCGTCGGGCCAGCCATTTGCCGCTCCCCAGCCAGGCTCCCGCCGTCAGCAGGGAGAGCTCGGCGAGCCCCCGCAGCAGGTCGGCGCGAATGGTCGCCACCGCCAGCAGGTCCGTCGCGTCGCGGAGGTCGTCGATGAGGTCGGTGAGCGCGTAACGGCGCAGCGCGAGCTGGTGGGATGAGACGTCCGGGCCTGCGGCGAGGCGTCCGGCCGACCAGTCCCGCAGCTCGTCGTATTCCGGCCCGGCGCGCAGCGGTGTCCCTTCGGTGAGAAGGAACGGCAGCACCGGCCGGAGGCTCGCGAAGTCGCGCTCGGCCCACGCTCGATACGCCTCCACCGTGTAGGCGAAGACGTCGATCCGTTCACCGTGGGCGTGCGCGACGCGGGCGACCGAATCCGCGGCGCCGCCCTGCCCGGCGAAAGCCGCAGGCGGGGCGATCAGCAGCAGATCGATGTCGCTGGTCGCGGTGCGTCGCCCCGTGGATGCGCTCCCGCCCAGGACGACCGTCGTCGCAGCCGGGAACTGGGCCTCGCAGAAGCGGAGGGCGAGCTCGGCCGCGTCCATCGCGTGGATGCTACGGCTCAGGCCGTCTGCGCCAGCTCTTCGTAGTAGGTGACGTGGCAGCCGTCGCCGCTGCACTCGATGCAGAGGGTGATCTCCTCGACGTGCTGCGTCGGGTCTGCCCCTGTGCCGTCGCACCGTTCGCAAATCTCCAACGTTCTCATGCCCACGATTGTGCGCCCGACCACCGACATCGTCGTCAGGCGCGCCGGGGTGTCGCGAGCGCACAGCATCCACTCGGCCGTTCTGCCCACAGCAGAACCGCCGGAACCCGCAGGCGCGGATCGGCGCGATCCGACATAGGCTGGCGCCATGCTTCTGCGGCACGCGATCGGCTCGGTGCTCCGCCGGATCAGGACGGAGCGCGGCACGACCCTGCGCGAGCTCTCCGCGCAGTCCAGGGTGTCGGTGCCCTACCTGTCCGAGATCGAGCGCGGCCGCAAGGAGGCGTCGTCCGAGATCCTGGCCGCGCTGTGCCGCGTGCTCGGTGTGCCGGAGGGCGAGCTGCTGACCCGCGTCGCAGCCGAGTTCGCCGGCGGCCAGGTGCTCAGCCTGGTGCCCGGACACGACGAGGAGCGCGCGGTACGGACCGCCGCCGACCTGCAGCCCGCGGTGGCGGTGGCGACCGCGACCAAGCCCGGCGTGGTGGCGCTCGCCGCCTGAACGCCCGCTGATTTCGTGTGCGGGCGCGCGTACGGCTATTCTTGTCTGGCGCCTTCGGTCACGAGAACACTGGTGGTCGGGAGCGCCTCGGCGAGTTACCCAAGCGGCCAAAGGGATCTGACTGTAAATCAGCTGTCTACGACTTCGGGGGTTCGAATCCCTCACTCGCCACCGACTAGCCCGGCCCCTGCGGCCGGGCTCGTTCCGTCTCCGGGCATCTGAGAGGCTTGACTCCATGACCTCCCCCGTCGAACTGCTCGAGATCGCCGCCACCGTCGCCCGCCGGGCCGCCGCCTTCGCGTGGCAGCGCCGGCAAGACGGGGTCGAGATCGCCGCGTCCAAGTCGTCGTTGAGCGACATCGTCACGCGGGCCGATCGCGAGACCGAGCAGCTGATCCGGGATGCGCTGGCCGCCGCGCGACCGAAGGACGGGTTCCTGGGGGAGGAGTCCGGCGACAGCAGCAGCCGGAGCGGGCTCACCTGGGTCGTCGACCCGATCGACGGAACGGTCAACTACTTCTACGGAATCCCGGCGTGGGCGGTCAGCATCGCGGTCGTCGAGGGCGATCCCGACCCGGCGACGTGGCGGACGCTCGCCGGCGCGGTCGTCAACCCCGTGCTGAAGGAGGTGTACACGGCCTCGACGGGCGGCGGCGCGCACCTGAACGGCGCACCCCTCCATGTCAACGACGGCGTCGAGCTCCCGCTCGCTTTGGTCGGCACCGGGTTCGGGTACGACGCCGAGGTGCGCCGGCGACAGGCGACGTTCGTGCAGGAGCTGATCGGGGACGTGCGCGACATCCGCCGGATCGGCGCCGCCTCCCTCGACCTCTGCTCGCTCGCGGCCGGGCGGCTCGACGCGTACTTCGAGCGCGGCCTCAACCCGTGGGATCACGCTGCGGGCGCCTTGATCGCCGCGGAGGCCGGCGCGCGCGTCGCCGGGATCGACGGAGGCCCGGCGGACCGCCGCCTGCTGGTGGCGGCCGCGCCGGGCCTCTTCGATCAGCTGCACCCCCGCGCCGAGCGCTACTACGCCGGCTGGGAGTGAGCGGGGCTCAGACGAGCCAGACCGCGGTGTCCTGCGGCAGCATCCCGTCGGACAGCTCGCCGCTCGCCAGGACGACCTCGCCGGAAGGGATCGCGACCGGCGACGTGCCGAAGTTGACCACCACGGTGACCGCCCCGGTCCGGAAGGCGAGGGTGTCGCCGCCGAGGTCGATCCACTCGGGCCCGCCGAACGCGAGGTCGTGCGAGCGGCGCAGCTTCAGTGCATCCTGGTACATCGTCAGGGTGGAGCCCGCGACGCCCTCCTGCGGCGTGCGCGTGTACGACGCCCACACCGCCGGCTGCGGCAGCCAGCTCGCCGAGCCGGGACCGAAGGCGTACGACGCCTCGTCACCCTCCCACGGGATCGGGACGCGGCAGCCGTCGCGGCCGTAGCGCTCGCCGTTGGTGCGGAACCAGGTCGGGTCCTGGCGCGCCTCGTCCGGGAGGTCGATCGCCTCGGGCAGGCCGAGCTCCTCTCCCTGATACAGGTAGGCGGAGCCGGGCAGCGCGAGCATCAGCGCGGTGGCGGCGCGAGCGCGACGCAGACCGAACGCCGGGTCGGGGAGGCCCTTCGTCTTCGGTCCGATGCCGTGGCCCTGCAGGTTCTCGCCCTGCAGCGCGAGGCGGGTGGCGTGGCGGACGACGTCGTGGTTCGAGAGCACCCACGTGCTCGGCGCGCCGACGCTGCTGAATGCCGCGATCGAGCCGTCGATCACAGAGCGCAGTGCGTTCGCATCCCACGGGGTCTCGAGGTAGGCGAAATTGAAGGTCTGCTGCATCTCGTCGGGGCGCACCCAGCGGGCCAGCTTCTCCAGCGGTTCCACCCAGGCCTCGCCGCAGAGGACGCGATCGCCCTCGTACTCGTCCAGGACCTTGTGCCAGTCACGGTAGATCTCGTGAACGCCGTCCTGCGCGAAGTACGGCGGCGTCGGCGGATCGAGCTCGGCGTGCGCGTGGATCTCCGGCTCGAGCGGGATGCCGCCCGTCTCGAGAGTCGGGGCTCCGCCGCCCATGCTGCCGGTCCCGGCGGGCGGGGTGTAGTCGGGGAGGCCGGCCTCCTTGACCATGCCGTGCGCCACATCCACGCGGAAGCCGTCGACCCCGCGGTCCAGCCAGAAGCGCAGGACGCCGCGGAATTGGTCCCACACCCACGGGTTCTCCCAGTCGAAGTCGGGCTGCGACTTGTCGAACAGGTGGAGGTACCACTGGCCGGGGGTGCCGTCGGCGTCGGTCACGCGCGTCCACGCCCGGCCGCCGAAGATCGACTCCCAGTTGTTCGGCGGGAGCTCGCCGTTCTCGCCCTTGCCGTCGCGGAAGATGTAGCGCGCGCGCTCGGCGCTTCCCGGGGCGGCGGCCAGCGCCTCCTGGAACCACACGTGGTCGCTGGAGGAGTGGTTCGGGACGATGTCGATGATGACGCGCAGCCCGAGGCTGTGCGCCTCGGCGAGCATGGCGTCGAAGTCGGCGAGCGTGCCGAACCGCGGGTCGACGTCGCGGTAGTCGGCGACGTCGTAGCCCGCGTCGCGCTGCGGCGAGCGGTAGAAGGGGGACAGCCAGACGGCGTCCACGCCCAGGTCGCGGAGGGCGCCGAGCCGGCTGGTGATGCCGGGCAGGTCGCCCATCCCGTCGCCGTCGGAGTCGGCGAAGGAGCGGGGGTAGACCTGGTAGATCACGGCGGAGCGCCACCACTCGCGGCCGGGGGCCGAGGGGGTGAGCGCGGATTCGGGGTTCGCTGCTGCGGAGATGGTGGTCACCTCGTGTTCGTTGTGGGTGGGGTGGGGGTCAGGGGCGGGCGGCGGTGCTCGACCGCACGATCAGGTCGGCGGGCGCGACGTGGCCCACCGGTTCCGGCGGTCCGCCGGCGGCGGATCGGCGTGAGGCGTCGAGTGCGGCCAGCAGGAGCTCGGCCGCGTGCTCGCCCTGGGCGACGGGATGCTGTGCCACGGTGCTGAGTCCGAAGAACTCGGCCAGCGGGTGGTCGTCGATCCCGATGACCGATACGTCGCGCGGGACGCTCAGTCCGAGATCACGCGCCGCCAGGATGGCGCCGATCGCCATCTCGTCGGACGCGGCGAAGATGGCGGTCGGGCGGTCGTGCGGGGTGCCGAGGAGCTGCTTCGCGGCCTCGTACCCGCCCGGCAGGGTGAAGTCGGCGGCGCGGTGGAGGCGCTCGTCCACCGGAAGCCCGGCCTCGGTGAGCGCCTGCTCGTAGCCCAGGCGGCGACTGGTCGGGATGTGGAAGTCCAGGTCGAACTCGTGGGACGCCCCGATGTGCGCGATGCGGCGGTGGCCGAGAGAGAGGAGGTGGTCGGTCGCGAGGTGGGCGACGGCCACGTCGTCGAGGCGGATGGTGCTGACGCCGGGCAGCGGTCCGCCGACGCCCACGAGCGGCTTGCCGAGCGCGAGCAGGCGGGAGACCTCCTGCTCGGCGAGTTCGAGGGAGACGGCGAACACCGCATCCACCCGGTTGCGGAGCAGGTGGTGCTCGAACACGCGCTGCCGCTCGTCGCCGTCACCGCTCAGGTTGTAGAGGGTGAGGTCGTAGCCGCGGCCGAGGAGGACGCGCTCGGCGCCTTCGATGACGGAGGTGAAGAACCAGCGGTTCAGGTGCGGCACGACTGCGCCGATGTTCCGCGTGCGGCCGGAGGCGAGGCTGGAGGCGTTCGACGAGACGACGTAGCCGAGGTCGGACGCGGCCTGCACCACGCGCGCGCGGGTCGTCTGGGAGACGGGCCCGTTGCCGCTGAGCGCGCGCGAGACCGTGGCCGTGGAGACGCCGGCGAGGCGTGCGACGTCGTCGATCCCGGGCATGCCACCTCCTCCCGTGCGCTCGGTGGAAGCGCTTACCGCCACCGGTGCCCGGGGTGTGACCGTGCACACGGCGAGTATAGCGAGGGGAGTGGAAGCGTTTGCACGACCCCTCTCCGGGTGGCGGCGCCCGATCAGCCCCAGTGGCCCGGGCGGTCGAGCGCGGCGGGGAGCAGGGTGCGGGCGTCGCCGGCGGCTGCGTTCACCTGCGGCTGGGTGAGATAGATCGCCGTCCGCAGGTCGGCGCCGTCGAGGCGCGCGGCGCGGAGGGCGGCGCCGATGAGCTCGGCGCGGGAGAG
>JAEWJG010000058.1 GCA_023386675.1 Actinomycetes bacterium | reverse complement strand
GTGCACTCCGATGAAGTTGGCGCCGCGCACGTGCCAGTGCGCCTGCTTGCCGTTCACGACGACGGCCGTGAGGTCGATCACGACCGGGCTCAGGAACTGTGCGACCCCGGCCGCGACGTCCGGGTTGGAGACGCTCTGGATTGCAGTGATGTCCGTCATTGTTGCGTCCTTTCTTCTGCCTGGCTCAACGGTAGCCAGCGCGAGGAATTCCGACAACGAAGCGAAGGCTGCGCTTTGCAGGTCGGGTTAACCCCCGCACCGTTCGGGAGGTCCGCGGGATGGGGTGGCCGGCCGGCGCCCGCGAGGCTGAGGTCATGTCCACCGAATCCCTCGCTTCTGCCACGCTGGATGCCGTGACCGCATCCGGCCCCGCTCCCGCCCCGGCCTCAGCCCAGCCCCCCTCGCGCGCCCGCTACGGCGCACTCTGGCGCGGCGTCCCGCGCGAACTCGGCTTCCTGCTGCTCACCATGCCGATCGCGATCGTCGGCCTCACGGTGCTGCTGACCCTGTTCTGGACGGGAGTCGGCACGATCGTCATCTACGTCGGCTTCTTCATCGTGCTCGCCGCGTTCTACACCGCGCGCGGCTTCGGCGTCGTCGAACTGACGCGCCTGGAGTGGGCGGGCCGCCCGTCCATCCCGCGTCCGGTGTGGGAGAAGCCCGGCACGCCGCGGACCTTCTGGCGCACGATCTTCGGACCCTTCGCCAACGGCCACTACTGGCTGTACCTGCTGCACGGCGTCATCATCAATCCGGTCGTCAGCATCGTGTCCTGGTCGCTCACCATCACCTGGGCATCCATCGCGCTGGGCGGGCTCACCGGGTGGATCTGGCTGCCGTTCATCCCGCAGGGGAACCGCGACTTCTACCTGTCGCAGGTGATCGTGGATGCGGTGTTCCGCACGCACTCGACGTTCGACCCCAACGTGGGCGACCGCATCCTGTACGTCATCGCGGGCGTGCTGTTCGCGGCGACGCTCCCGTTCGTGACGCGAGGCCTGACCCTGGCGCACCACGGGATCGCCCGCGGCGTGCTCGGGCGCTGGCCGTCGGAGGCGCTTCAGGCGGAGGTCGCCGACCTGTCCGCCTCCCGCGGTGCGGCCGTCGCCGCAGAGGACCAGGCGCTGCGACGCCTGGAGCGGGACCTGCACGACGGCCCGCAGCAGCGGCTGATCCGCCTGCAGATGGACATCGCCGCCGCCGAGCGGAAGCTCTCCGACGATCCGTCGGCCGCTGCGTCGCTGCTCGCCGAGGCGCGCCAGCAGGCGGGCGACACCCTGGAGGAGCTGCGCGCTCTGTCCCGCGGCTTCGCCCCGCCCATCCTGCAGGACCGCGGTCTGCTCGCCGCCGCCGATTCGCTCGCCGCGCGCAGCCCCATCCCGATCACCGTCGAGTCGACGGTGCGGCCGGGCGAGCGGTTCAGCCCGGAGCTCGAACGCAACGCGTACTACGTGCTGGCCGAGCTCGCCGCGAACCTGGCGAAGCACTCGGAGGCGAGCGCCGCCCGGATGGTCGTCGACGAGACGACGGATGCGTCCGGCGCCGCGTGGCTCAGCGTCTGGCTGACCGACAATGGCCGTGGAGGAGCGTCGCTCGTCGCAGGCCACGGCCTCAGCGGTCTGCAGGACCGCGTGCGCGGCCTGCGCGGCGAGCTGGTCGTCGAGAGTCCCGCCGGCGGCCCCACCCGGATCGGCGCCCGCATCCCGCTCGCCTGACCGCCTCTCTGGTTGACGCAACACGCCGTCCGGCCCCTCGCCGCGACGGCGTGTCGTGTCAACTACATGCCGCCAATAGGCTGGGGGCGTGCCGAGTGATTCCCGACCGCTGCGCGTCGTCGTCGCAGACGACTCCGTCCTGCTCCGCGAGGGGCTCATCCGGTTGTTCGACGAAGCGGGGCTCGACACGGTCGGTGCGTTCGGCGACGCCGACACTCTCCTCGAGTCGCTGCCCGACCTCATGCCCGACGTCGTGGTGCTGGATGTGAGGATGCCGCCCACCTTCCGCGACGAGGGCGTGCGTGCCGCGCTGCGCATCCGTCGTGAGCATCCCGACATCGCCGTGCTGCTGCTGTCGCAGTACGTCGAGAGCACCTACGCGCAGGAGCTGCTGGCCGGCGGCGACGGCGGCACCGGCTACCTGCTCAAGGACCGCATCGCCTCCCTCGACGAGCTGCAGGATGCGGTCACCCGTGTCGCCGCCGGTGGCACTGTCCTCGACCCGCAGGTCGTCCGCGAGATGCTGACCCGCCGCACCGACCCGCTCGCGACCCTGACGCCGCGCGAGCGGGAGGTGCTGGAGCTGATGGCCGAGGGCCGCACCAACGCGGCGATCGCCGCCCGCATGGTCGTCGGGGTCGGCGCGGTCGAGAAGAACGTGACGTCGATCTTCCAGAAGCTGGGCCTGGAGGACTCCGGCGACGACCACCGGCGGGTGCTCGCGGTACTCGCGTTCCTGCAGCGGTGAGGAGACGATCTGTGGATGTGACACGAACCACGCTCGACGACCACCGCCTCGACGCGGTCGTTCCCGTGGCCCATGTAGAGGTGCGCCGCATCGAGATCGCGCCGGGCGTGCATCCGGGAGCGCACTGGCACAACGGACCGGTGTTCGGTGTCGTCGAGCGCGGGTCGGTGCTGTTCGCCGTCGGTGACGGGCCGGAGCGGCTGCTGCGTCCGGGCGACACCTTCTTCGAACCAGGAGACCGGACCATCGCCCGGTTCGATGCGACGGATGAGGGTGTGACCTTCCTCGCCTGGTTCCCTCTCGCGGACGGGGTCGTGCCCGAACTCACCATGGGAGCGTCGCCTTCCTGACCACCTGGCCAGCGCCGCCGCCGAGGTGTTGGATGGCCGCATGGCGGGATTCGACGACATCACGAAGAAGGCGCAGGACTTCCTGAACGACCCGAAGGTCAAGGACGCCCTGAGCTCGGAGCAGGCCGAGGACATCGGCGACAGGCTGCTCGACGGCGTCGCCGACGCCGCGAAGAAGGCCACAGGCGGCAAGTACGACGACAAGATCGAGGGCGCGCGCGACCAGGCCGACAAGCACGTCGGAAACGAATAGCGGTCACCGGGTGGGGCTGATCGGCCGGAGCGACGCGATCGCACGCCGGTAGATCGAGAAGCCCCATGCCATCGCCAGCGCCACCGAGGCGATCGCGACGGCCACCCCGACAATGATCGCGACCGTCGGCACGACGCCGAGCGCCGCGATCGCGCCGCCGACGAGCAGGCCGACCACGATCGACTCCACGACGGCGATCAGCATCATGGAGCTGCCCAGCACCGGACTCGCGCCGCGCTCGTAGAAGAAGTGGTAGGTGGTCCGGATGCCGGCCTCGTCGTCATGAGCTGACGCGTACAGATACGGTTCGAGCCCGGGATCGAGGTCGATGTAGGCCGCCCGCAGCCGGTTCATGGCGGCGACATACATCATGTCCTCGTCGGCGGTGTTGAACACCCGCACCATGGTGATCATCCCGAGCAGTGCCAGCACCAACAGCACCCCGAGCGCTGCCAGCCCGAACCACCCGTGGAAGCCGCTCGCCTGTCCCAGGAATCCGAGCGTCACGAGGCCGGCGGACACGAG
>JAEWJG010000019.1 GCA_023386675.1 Actinomycetes bacterium | reverse complement strand
TTCTCCTTGTCCTTCATCACGCGGGTCCGGCGCTGCGGACCGGCGATGACGCGGTCGATGGCCTCGTCGAGCGCGCGCATGTCGATCAGCTGCGCGTTGGAGCGCGCGGTGAGCAATGCGGCCTCGTTGAGGACGTTCGCCAGGTCGGCCCCGGTGAAACCGGGCGTCTTGCGGGCGAGGACCTCGAGGTCGACGGAGGCCGCCAGCGGCTTGCCACGGCCGTGCACTTCGAGGATCTTCTTGCGGCCGAGCAGGTCGGGCGCATCCACGCCGATCTGGCGGTCGAAGCGGCCCGGGCGCAGCAGCGCGGGGTCGAGGATGTCGGGGCGGTTGGTCGCCGCGATCAGGATGACGTTGGTCTTGGGGTCGAAGCCGTCCATCTCCACGAGGAGCTGGTTCAGCGTCTGCTCGCGCTCGTCGTGTCCGCCGCCGAGGCCGGCGCCGCGGTGACGGCCGACGGCGTCGATCTCGTCGATAAAGATGATGGCCGGCGAGTTCTCCTTGGCCTGCTGGAACAGGTCGCGGACGCGGCTCGCGCCGACGCCGACGAACATCTCGACGAAGTCCGAACCCGAGATCGAGTAGAACGGGACGCCCGCCTCACCCGCGACGGCGCGGGCCAGCAGCGTCTTACCGGTGCCGGGAGGGCCGTACAGCAGCACGCCCTTCGGGATGCGGGCGCCGACCGCCTGGAACTTGGCAGGCTCCTTCAGGAAGTCCTTGATCTCCTGGAGCTCCTCGATGGCCTCGTCGGAGCCCGCGACGTCATCGAAGGTGACCTTCGGGGTCTCCTTCGTGACGAGCTTCGCCCGCGACTTGCCGAACTGCATGACCTTGTTGCCGCCGCCCTGCATGCCGGAGATCATGATCCAGAAGAACACGCCGATCAGCAGCGCCGGGATCAGGAAGCCGAGGATGTTGACGAACCAGTTCGGCTGCGGCACCTCGTCGTCGTAGCCCTTGGGCAGGTTGGCGCTGTCGACCGCTTTGACGACGTCCTGACCGCGCGGGGTGACGTAGTAGAACTGCACCTGATCGCCGAGGTTGCCGTCCGGCTCCTTCAGGGTCAGGTCGACGCGGTTCTCACCGTCGACGATCTTCGCGCTGGCCACCTTGTCCTGGGAGAGGTACTCCAGGCCCTTCTGGGTGGAGACGCTCTTGAATCCCGACATCGTGATCAGGCTCGAGCCGATCCACACCGCGATGATCGCGAGCACGACGTACAGGATCGGGCCGCGGAAGATCTTCTTGACGTTCATGGTGCGACCACAGTACCGCCTGGCCGCTGTGGGCCGCCTGCGTGTTCGCTCTGGGCGCTCTGGGGGTCCGGGACCCGTCGGAGGAGCGCGATCAGCTGTAGACGGCGGGGGCGAGGATGCCAACTCCGCGCAGGGTGCGGTACCGCTCGTCGTAGTCGAGCCCGTAGCCGACGACGAACTTGTTCGGGATGTCGAAGCCCACGTACTTCACGTCGATCTCGACGCGGGCGGCCTCCGGCTTGCGCAGGAGGGTGAAGATCTCGATCGACTCCGGCCCGCGGCTGCGGAGGTTCGACAGCAGCCAGGAGAGCGTGAGGCCCGAGTCGATGATGTCCTCGACGATCAGGACGGTCTTGCCGCTGAGGTCGGTGTCCAGGTCCTTCAGGATCCGCACGACGCCGCTCGACTGGGTGCCGCTGCCGTAGGAGCTCACGGCCATCCAGTCCATGGTGACGGGGATGCGCAGCTCGCGGGAGAGGTCGGCCATGACCATCACCGCCCCCTTGAGCACGCCGATGAGCAGCACGTCTTTTCCGGCGTAGTCGCGCTCGACGTCGCGGGCCAGCTCGGCGATGCGGGAGCGGATCTGCTCCTCGGTGATCAGAATCTCGGTCAGGTCGTTCTCGACGTCCGTGAGTTCCATGGGGGAGGCGCTGTCCTTCAGGTGGTGGGGTGGAAACTGAGCAGCCCGTTCTGCCTGACCACTCTAACGCCTGGCAGATCGAGCGGCCCCTGCCCGTGCCAGTCGGTGATGAGGGCGGCGACGGCGAGCGTGTGGGCGCGGGTGAGGGAGACGCCGAACTCGGCGGACACGACGAGCCGGATGATGCGCTGGCGGAGCGCGGCCGGGTCGGCGGCGAGGCCGCGGACATCGAGGGTGACGGCGCCGTCGTCGGCCTGGCCGACCAGCTCCTGCGCCCACTCCAGGGCGAGACCGTCGAGCGCGTCGTCGTCCTCGCGGAGCTGCTCCGCGGTGCGGGCGAGCGCCTCGGCGACTCCCGGCCCGAGCTCGCGCTCGAGGACGGGGAGGACGGCGTTGCGCACGCGCACGCGCGTGTAGGAGGGGTCGTCGTTGTGCGGGTCGTTCCACGGCTGCAGCCTGCTGTCGGCGCAGAACGCGCGCGTCTCGGAGCGGCGGAGACCCAGGAAGGGACGCAGCAGGCGGCCGGTATCCGGTCGCATCCCCTGCAGGCTCGACGGGCCGGAGCCGCGGGCTAGGCCGAGCAGGACCGTCTCGGCCTGGTCGTCGAGCGTGTGGGCGAGGAGGATGCGCTCGGCGCCGGTCTCGGCGGCCGCGCGGTCGAAGGCGGCATGCCGGGCGGCGCGGGCGGCGCCCTCCGGGC
>JAEWJG010000436.1 GCA_023386675.1 Actinomycetes bacterium | reverse complement strand
GGTCCGGGATGCGCGACCCTACCTCGTGCGGATCACCACCCGCCTCGCGCTCAACCGTCTCCGTAGTGCCCAGCGTCGCCGTGAGACGTACGTCGGCCCCTGGCTGCCGGAGCCTCTGCTGACGGCTCCGGACGTGTCGGAGGATGCGGAGCTCGCCGAGAGCGTCTCGATGGCGCTCATGGTCGTGCTCGAGACGCTGGGGCCGACCGAGCGCGCGGTCTTCGTGCTGCGCGAGGTGTTCGGCTTCGAGTTCGACGAGATCGCCCGGGCCGTGGACAAGTCGCCGGCCGCCGTCCGCCAGATCGCGCATCGGGCGCGGGCCCACGTGGAGGCCCGCCGTCCGCGCGTGACGGTCTCCGCGGCCGAGGCGCGGGCCGCGCTCGACACCTTCCGCCTCGCGGTGATGACCGGCGACCCGCAGGCGATGCTGGACGTGCTTGCCCCCGACGTCGTGCTGCTCAGCGACGGCGGCGGCGTCAAGCAGGCCGCGCTGCGACCGATCGTCGGCGCCGACAAGGTGATGCGCTTCGTCGCGGGAGCCATGGGCAAGGCGCCAGGGGCGGTCACGGTCGAGACCGCGGTCGTCAACGGCGCTCCCGCTCTCGCACTCTCCGTCGACGGCGTGCTCGACGCCGTGGTCGCGGTGCAGGTCGAGAACGGCCGGATCACGAGCGTCTACGTCGTGCGCAACCCGGAGAAGCTGACCCGCGTCGCGGAGGAGACGGAGCTCGCCCTGCGCTGATCCGAATTGCTCAGAGAGTTCATAGGTTTCGCAAAGTCGCCATCCATTCGCCTCCTCATAATGAGAAAGGTGACCATCAACACTCGCGCCGCATCCGGCCCCTCCAGCCAGCCCCGATCCCTCCTGCGCCGCGCGGACGGCAGCGCGATCCGGGTGCTCGTCGTGGACGACGAGTCGACCCTGACCGACCTGCTCGCGATGGCACTCCACTACGAGGACTGGGAGGTGAAGACCGCCTCCAACGGGCAGCAGGCGCTGCAGCTGTCGCGCGAGTTCAAGCCCGACGTCGTCGTGCTCGACATCATGCTCCCCGACATCGATGGGCTGCAGGTGCTCTCCCGGATGCGCGCCGACGGCAATGAGGCGCCGGTCCTCTTCCTCACCGCGAAGGACTCGCTGGACGACCGCATCGCCGGGCTGACCGCCGGCGGCGACGACTACGTCACCAAGCCGTTCAGCCTGGAGGAGCTGGTCGCCCGCCTGCGCGGGCTGCTGCGCCGCTCGCGCGCCGCGGTCGCCGATCAGGACGACCCGGTGCTCATCGTCGGCGACCTCGTCCTGGACGAGGACAGCTACGAGGTGCACCGCGACGGCGAGCCCATCCAGCTGACCGCGACCGAGTTCGAGCTGCTGCGGTTCCTCATGCGCAACCCGCGACGCGTGCTGAGCAAGGCGCAGATCCTCGACCGGGTGTGGAGCTACGACTTCGGCGGCTCCTCCAGCGTGGTCGAGCTGTACATCTCCTACCTGCGCAAGAAGATCGATGCCGGGCGTGCGCCGATGATCCACACGGTCCGCGGCGCCGGGTACATGGTGAAGGCCGCGCAATGACCTCCGCCCGCGTCGCGGGCGCCCCGACCGGTCGTGCGGGCCGCCGGCTCCCGCGCCTCCGCCCCTTCCGTGCCTGGACGCTGCGCAGCCGCGTCGTGCTCGTCGTCGTGGCGATGCTCGCCGTGCTCGGCGCGGTGATCGGGACGGTCAGCGTCTTCGCTCTGCAGAACTACCTGATGCAGCGATTGGATGGGCAGCTCACATCGGCGCTCGACCGCGGGCAGCATGCGGCGGATCGGATCAACGCCGGAGGACCAACGGTGCCGGAGGCGGCGGGTGCCGTACAGACCCCTGGGCAGCCGACAGGAACGCTCGGCGCTGTGCGAAGCGCGGAAGGCGGACTGCTCTTCCCGCCGGTGATCCTGGCGGACCGATCGTCGTCCTCGCCGAATCAGCCGCTCGGACCGAAGCAGGTCTCGATCAACGGACTCGCCCTGCTGAGCGTGCCCGCCGACGAGAAGCCGCGGACGGTCGATCTCGGTTCGCAGCTGGGTTCGTACCGGATCGCCGCCACCCAGCTGAGCAACGGCGACAGCGTCATCATCGGGCTGCCGCTCAGCGACGTCAACGCGACGGTCTCCCAGCTGACGCTGGTCATCATCCTGGTGACCCTCGCCGGCCTGATCTTCGCCTTCCTCATCGCGAGCGTCGTCGTCCGGCTGGCCATGCGCCCGCTCGAGCGCGTCGCCGGCACCGCCGAGCAGGTCGCGTCGCTGCCGCTCGACCGCGGCGACGTCGCGCTCTCGGTGCGCGTGCCGGACGCCGACACCGACCAGCACACCGAGGTCGGCAAGGTGGGAGCTGCGCTCAACAGGATGCTCGGCCACGTCGGCTCCGCGCTGACCGCCCGGCAGGCCAGCGAGCAGAAGGTGCGCCAGTTCGTGGCGGACGCCAGCCACGAGCTCCGGACGCCGCTCGCGTCCATCCGGGGCTACGCCGAGCTCACCCGGCGCGCGCCGCACGAGCTGCCGCCGGACGTCACGCACTCGCTCGGCCGCATCGAGTCCGAGGCGACCCGGATGACCTCCCTGGTCGAGGACCTCCTGCTGCTCGCTCGCCTCGACGAGGGCCGCGAGCTCGACCGGGACCCCGTGGATGTGACCCTCCTGCTCGTGGACGCGCTCAGCGACGCCCACGCCGCGGGTCCCGACCACGAGTGGACGCTCGACCTGCCCGAGGAGCCCGTCGAGGTGATCGGCGACGCGCCCCGCCTGCACCAGGTGCTCGTGAACCTGCTCGCGAACGCGCGCGTGCACACGCCGGAGGGCACGAAGGTCGTCGCCGGCCTGCGCGCGGAGGGCGATCGCGCGGTGATCACGGTCGCGGACGACGGTCCCGGCATCCCGGACGAACTCCAGGGAACGCTGTTCGAGCGGTTCGCCCGCGGTGACAGCTCCCGCAACCGGGCCACCGGGTCCACCGGTCTGGGCCTCGCGATCGTGCACGCCGTCGTGCAGGCGCACGGGGGAGCGGTGACCGTCGCGAGCGAGCCCGGCAGCACCGTGTTCACCGTCACGCTGCCCCTCGCACCCGCCGCAGCGGAGGCCGATTTGCCAACGGCGGCGCCCATCCCGTAGCCTGTACGAAGCCAAAGACCGCTGGTCGTCGTGCATGCACGACCGAAGATCCACTCAGGTGGGCGCCCGCGCAGGTGTGTGAAGCGACTCCCGCGAATCCTCGCGTGTCCAGCTCCGTGCCTCTGCGCCGGAGCTTTTTTCTTTGCCCAGCGGCCTCTGGCCGGCACACCGCTCCCGCGGTGTGCGACGAAGAAGATTGAGGAGTAGGCCATGGCGAACAAGGAAGCCACGGTTGCCGAGCTCGAAGGACTGTTCGAGAGCTCGACCGCCGTTCTGCTGACCGAGTACCGCGGTCTCACTGTTGCTCAGCTCAAGACGCTGCGCAAGTCCATCAGTGAGCACGCGACGTACGCCGTGGTGAAGAACACGCTGACCAAGATCGCGGCCAACAAGGCGGGGATCTCGTCGTTCGACGACGAGCTCGCCGGTCCGTCCGCGATCGCCTTCGTGCACGGTGACCCTGTCGCCGTCGCGAAGTCGCTGCGTGACTTCGCCAAGGCAAACCCTCTGCTGGTGGTCAAGGGCGGTTACTTCGACGGTAACCCGCTGACCGCAGAAGAGGTAGGCAAGCTCGCCGACCTCGAGTCCCGTGAGGTTCTGCTGGCCAAGCTGGCCGGCGCCTTCAAGGCCTCGCTGTTCGGAGCCGCATATCTGTTCAACGCACCGCTCTCGAAGGCCGTTCGCACGGTCGACGCGCTGCGTGAGAAGCAGGAGTCCGCTGCCTGATCCGTTCCGGATCCTGCACGCGGTGAGTAACCACAGAAACTAAGGAGAGAACAATGGCAAAGCTGTCGACTGACGAGCTGCTGGACGCGTTCAAGGAGCTCACGCTCATCGAGCTCAGCGAGTTCGTGAAGAAGTTCGAGGAGACCTTCGAGGTCACCGCCGCCGCCCCCGTCGCCGTGGCCGCCCCGGCCGCCGGTGGTGCGGGCGCCGCTGCCGAAGAGGTCGAGGAGAAGGACTCCTTCGACGTCGTCCTCGAGGCCGCCGGTGACAAGAAGATCCAGGTCATCAAGGAGGTGCGCGCCCTCACCAGCCTCGGCCTCGGTGAGGCGAAGGCCCTCGTCGACGGCGCACCGAGCACTGTGCTCGAGGGCGCCAACAAGGAGACCGCCGACAAGGCGAAGGCCCAGCTCGAAGAGGCTGGCGCCACCGTCACCCTCAAGTAATTCGCGCCCCTCGGGGCTCTTCTTACTGGGCTGACAGGCTCGCTACGCGACGCGGACTCCTCGCAATAGAGAGTGTCCGCGTTGTGGAGGGCGTCGCCCCCGGCAACGGGGCGACGCCCTCCGTGCGTTAA
>JAEWJG010000326.1 GCA_023386675.1 Actinomycetes bacterium | reverse complement strand
CCCGGGGGGCCCCGGCCCCCCCCCCACCGCCAGTAATGCGCGTGGCCTACCCGGCCCGTTACGGCGCGGAGACCATCGTGCGTCTGTCACCTGGCGTAACCAGCCGATGGTGGCGCAACCATCCTGCTTTGCCGATGAGCGTGCCCTGGATCGTTCCGATGAGCAGGCGGAATGACTCCCTGCAACTCGGCCTGCAGGAGGCCGTGGCGTGTGGATGTCACTGGCGGATCAGGGCATGCCGTGCAGCAGGTCGTTGGTTGTCGGGGGATGAACTCGGCGATGGCGCGCCGATGACGTCCGGGCGGATCTCACCACGTTTTCTGAGCAGAGTCGTCGAGTCCGCTGGTCGCCGGTCATGCGGGCCGGCTCTTGCCGGCGACCATGTCGACGAGGGTGTCGGTGAGGTCTTCGGCGGAGACGCCTCCCCACTTCGGGTCGGTGAGCTGGCCGCTGGCCTCCAGGCCGGCAATCCCGTTCGCGCTGCTGATGAGCAGGGCTGCGTATCGGCGGGCGTCCTGCTCGCCGACCAGGTCGGCGACGACGACCAGGAACTCGGTCTGGCTTCGCTGGGCGGCACGGGCGAGTGCTGTGGGGTCGCCGGGCGGGTTGCTGAACATGAGCTTGTAGAGGTGCGGCTGAAAGCGTCCGATGTCGATGAGTGCAATGAGACCGCCGCGTATTTTCTCGGCGGCCGACAGGCCCGGTTCCGCGCGAAGAGCTTGCATGCGGTCTCCGAGCGTGTCCCATGCTCGGGTCCCGACGGCGATCAGCAGGCTCTCCTTGTCGAGGAAGTGCCGGTAGGGCGCTCCGCGAGTCACTCCGGCGCGCGCCCCCACCGCGCGCAACGTCACGGCGTCGAGGCCACCGGAATCGAGCAGCTCAGCGGCCGCGTCGAGCAGGGCGCGGCGCGTGGCAGCGGCTGATTCGGCACGGCTGGTCACGCGGACGATTCTAGCCCACTTGTGATGACTAAGTCACTCGAACCAGTTGACGATGTCATCTCATTGCCGCACACTCAAGAGATGACAACGTCAACTGAAACTCGGGAACTTGTGGTCGTCACCGGGGCGTCGACCGGCATGGGCGCGGCCACCGCGCGGGAACTGGCTCGGCGCGGCTTCCATGTCCTCGCCGGCGTACGGCGCGACAGCGACCGGACGCCCCTGCGGGCCAACGGCATCGAGCCGGTGATCCTCGACATCACCGACCCCGACCACGTCGCCGCGCTCGCCGCACGTGTCGAGCGGGGTCCGCGGCCGCTGCGGGCGCTGGTCAACAACGCCGGCATCCCTGGCGCCGGCCCGGTCGAAGTGATGCCGCTCAGCGAATGGCGGCGCATCTTCGAGGTGAACCTCTTCGGCCACGTCGCCGTCACCCAGGCCCTGCTTCCCGCGCTGCTCCGCGACAAGGGACGCGTCGTCAACATCAGTTCCCTCAACGGCAAGATCTCCATGGCCGGCTACGGAACGTACGCCGCCAGCAAGTTCGCGATGGAGGCGATGAGCGACGCGCTGCGCAACGAGCTGGCCCCCCACGGTGTGCAGGTGGTAGTGGTCGAACCGGGCGGCGTCAAAACCGAGATGTCCCGCGTCGGCCTCGCCGCCCTCAGCCGCCTCGACGACGGGATGACGCCCGAGCAGAACGCGCGCTACGGCGCTCTGATGCGGGCAATACCCTCCCACGTGGCGGCGTTCACCAAGGCCGGCGTGACCTCCGACGTCGCCGCGAAGAGGATCGCCAAAGCGGTGACCGACGGCAGGCCCCGCACCCGTTACACCATCGGCGCGACGGCCGCCTTCCTCATCCGGGCTTCCCGCATCCTTCCCGACCGGATGCTCGACCGGATGACGACCTCCGACCTCCGCAAGCACTACCCGGCCGAGAACCGTGGCCGCACGACCGCGACACATGCCGACTGACCGAAACACCTGCCGGAAAAGAACCGAGAGAACGACAACGTCGACCACCAGCACCGCGGCGGGCTCTGATCAACGGCGAGTGGAGCTACACCGGCTCGGTCCACGAGTCGATCGACCCCTCCACCGGTGAGGTCGTCGGAGCCTACGTCTCCGCGGCCGAGCCGAGGCGCAGGCCGCGATCGCTGCCGCACGCTCCACCTTCGACACCACTGGCTGGTCACGCGACCCGTCCCTGCGGTCGCGGGGCACTGAACGAACTGGCCGACCGGCTCGTCGAACGAGTCCCCGCCATCGCCCGGATGCTGGCTGGCGAGGGGTGCGACCGCATCGGTCCGGTCGGTGAAGCCGAGCCTGCTGACCGCCGCCGCCCGCACTTGCTGGTCCGGGTCACCCAACGCCGAGAGGATCACACGGTACGCCCGGTCGTCGCCGTCGGGGTCGGGAATCGAGCCGATCGCGGTGGACCTGACCGTTGCGTCGACGGCAGTCGCGGCTGCGGCCAGCAGCTCAATGTCCTGGGCTTCGGCCACGAAGCCGAGCGCCCACAACCCCGTGTGGCGCAGTTCGGGCGTGTCGCTGGTGGCGAACTCGACTGCCGTACGGCGAGCGGTGGCCCGGTCCGCTTCCAGCAGGACGATGATCTCGGCGCTCAAGCTGTCCTGGTCATCGTGGAGATCGCGGGCCGACGCGTGCAGCAGCGCTGGCAGCGCTGCCGGGCCCTGGATACCGGCCAGGATACGAGCGATCAGGTCGCGGCCGTAGAAGTTTCCGTCATCGAGGAACCGGTCGAGTGCCTCGTGAAGCAGGGGTACCAGCGTGGTGTCCCCGCTCGCTGACAGCGCCTCGAGGGTCGACGCGACGTCGACGTAGTCGTCCTCGAGCTCCACGGCGTGCCGGACGACGGCCGCCAGCATCCCACGACTGTCGATCATCAGGTCACGAT
>JAEWJG010000427.1 GCA_023386675.1 Actinomycetes bacterium | reverse complement strand
CTGCTGCGCGCGGCGGCCTCCGGGGATGCGGGCGGCGCGTGGGGATCGGTCGGTCTGCTCCTCGTGTGGGCCGCCGGCGCCCTGGTCCTCACCCTCGCCGCGGTAGCGGCGCGGCGCACTGTCCGGCTGCGCGACGCGGTCCGGAGCGGGTCCGAGGTGACTGCCTGAGCGAATTCCCGTAACTTGCACACCAGTGTGCAAGAATGGCGTACACTGGGGGCATGCCCACCTCCACCACCCGTGCGCCACGGCGCGATGCGGCCGCGAACCGCGAGGCGATCCTCGGCGCCGCGGCCGTCGCGCTGAACGAGGACATCGACGCCTCCCTCGAGAGCATCGCCGCTCGCGCCGGCCTGAGCCGCCGCGCCGTCTACGGCCACTTCGCCACGCGCGACGAGCTCCTCGTCGAGGTCTTCACGCGCGGCGCGCGACGCCTGGCGGCACTGCTCGACCCGGTGTCGCATCCCGACCCGCTCATCGAGATCGCACTGTTCGGCGCGACGCTGTGGGCCGAGGTGGAGCACGTCCGCGTCAGCGCCGCGCTCGCCGTCCGCGGACCGCACCGCGCCATGGTCGGCACCGCGCTCGACCCGGCGCGCGAACGGCTGCGCGAGACGGTACGGCGCGGGATGGAGTCGGGCCGCATCCGCACGGACCTCGACCGCGAGACGGTCACCCGGCTCATCGAGAACGCCGCCGTGTCGGTGCTCGACGAGGCCACCCGCTCGGGCCTCACCCCCGAGTCAGGGCACCGCCTGGTCATGCTGGCCGGTCTCGGCGCCGCCGGAATGGGCTGGCGCGAGGCGGGCGAATTGATCGCATCCACTCCCGAGCTGGCGTTCGCCGCACAGACCTCCGGAGGTGACCGATGAAGGTCGTCCTCGACCGGGTCGGGAAGGGCGCTGCTCTCCCGCCGACCTCCGCCGCCTTCGAGACCGGTCGCGCCACCCTCGCGCGCGCCGAGACCGAGCAGCGACCCACCGTGCTGGGGCTGATCGCCTCGGGCCGGATGCGCCCCGACAGCGGCGAGGTCACCATCGACGGCGCCGCCGACTACAGCACCATGCGCCGGAGGATCGCCCTCGTCGACGCCCCCGACGTCTCCGAACCGACGTCCGACGTGACCGTGTCGGGCATCGTCGCCGAGGAGCTGATGTTCGCGGGCCGACGGTCGCATCCCCTCGCGGTCGGCCGCTGGCTGCGTGAGCACGACGCGTCCGAGTGGGCGCGCGCCTCCATCGGCACCGTGCCTCCGACCGTCCGCATCCGCCTGCTCGCCGAGCTGGCGCTGCTGCGGAAGGGCGTGGAGGCGCTGGTGCTGGTCTCCCCCGACCGCCACGGCGGCGACCCGGTCGAGTGGTGGCGCTTCGCGCGCCGGCTCGCCGGGCGCGGCATCGCCGTGCTCGTGGTCGCGGGCGACGCCTCCGCGGCCGCCATCGCGGCCGCCTCCTTCGTCGAGCGCTTCGACGAGACCGAACCAGAAACCTTCGACGAAGACCCCGGCCGGGATGACACCGACGATCTCCCGGACCTCGTTGTGGAGAGCGAATGAAGATCCCGCAGATGATCGCGGCGGAGTTCCGCCGCCTGACCGCCAGCCCCATGTCCATCGTGGCGCTCATCGCCCTGATGTGCGTCCCTGTGCTCTACGGCGGCCTGTACCTGTGGGCGAACCAGAACCCGTACGCCAACCTCGACCGCATCCCGGCCGCGATCGTCGTCGACGACAGCGGCGCGACGGTCGACGGCGCGACGGTGAACTACGGCGACCAGGTGGCCGAGCAGCTGGTGAAGGACGGCTCGTTCCAGTGGCACCGCGTGGCCCGGTCCTCCGCCGCGAGCGGGGTCGACGACTCCAAGTACGACTTCAGCATCACCTTCCCCGAGGACTTCTCGCAGGCGCTGGCGTCCGCTTCCGGAACCGACCCGCACCGCGCGATCGTGACCCTGACCACGAACGACACCAACAGCTACCTGGCGTCGACCATCGGCACGCAGGCGGCCGAGAAGATCCGCACCTCCATCGTCAAGCAGGTGAACGAGCAGGCGGCCAAGCAGTTCCTGGTGGGACTCGCCGACATCCGCTCGAACCTCGTGACCGCGGTGGACGGCGCGAACCAGCTCGTCGACGGCAGCGCGAGCGCGCAGTCGGGAGCGTCCCAGCTCGCGGACGGCACCGCGCAGCTGGCCTCCGGGTCGCAGGAGCTCGCGGGCAAGCTGGGTCAGCTCGCGTCCGGCTCCCAGGAGCTGGCGGACAAGCTCGGTCAGCTCTCCTCCGGCGCACAGCAGGTGAGCGACGGCGCGGCCCAGGTGGCGGCCGGCAACCGTCAGCTGGCGGCGAAGGCGGACAACGCCTCGGCGGCGGCGCAGCAGATCGCCGCGGCCGCGCCCGCCGCACAGCAGGACCTCCTGAACCGGCTCACCGCGGCCGGCGCCACCCCGGAGCAGCTCGCGCAGGTGAAGGCGGTCATGGGCGACCTCGACACGAAGGCGCAGTCCGCCAACGGGCAGATCCAGGACGCGGTGGGGCAGATCCACCAGCTGTCCTCGGGCGCGGACCAGGTCGCGGGAGGAGCGGCGCAGGTCGCCGCGGGATCGCAGCAGGCCGCAACGGGTGCATCCCAGGTCGCCTCCGGCTCGCAGCAGGCCGCCGACGGGGCCTCCCAGCTCGCGAGCGGAGCATCCAGCGCCGCGACCGGCGCCGCGCAGCTGCGCGACGGGCTCACGACGCTGCACGACGGCACCGCGAAGCTGCGTGACGGACTCCAGAGCGGAGTGAAGCAGATCCCGGACTCCTCCCCGTCGCTGCAGAAGAAGCAGGCGTCGACGATCGCCGACCCGGTGAATCTGAAGAACGACTCCATCACCTCCGCAGGCACCTATGGCGCCGGACTCGCGCCCTTCTTCGTCGCGCTGGCGGCGTGGATCGGCATCTACGCGCTGTTCCTCATCGTGAAGCCGGTCTCGCGCCGCGCGATCACGGCGCTGCACTCGCCCATCAAGATCACGCTGGCCGGCTGGCTGACACCGGGCCTGCTCGGCGCGGTCCAGATGATCGGCCTGTTCGCGATCGTCGCGGGCGCGCTCGGCTTCCGCATCGACGACCCGCTCGGGATGTACGGACTGATGGGATTGGCGTCGGTCACGTTCGCAGCGATCATCCTGGCGCTGAACGTCTGGCTCGGCAGCGTCGGGCAGTTCCTCGGCCTGGTGCTCATGGTGCTGCAGCTGGTCACGGCCGGCGGCACGTTCCCGTGGCAGACGCTGCCCGGCCCGCTTGCCGCGCTGCACCACGCGCTGCCGATGTCCTACGCCGTGGACGGCATCCGCCAGCTGATGTACGGCGGCAACCCCGCGACCGCGTGGGCCGACGCGGGAGTGCTGGCGCTGTGGATGCTGATCGCGCTGCTGATCGCGGCGATCGGAGTGACGCGGATGACGCACTTCCGCACCCTTCGCGACCTGCGCCCGTCCCTGATCGGCTGAGTCGCGGAGTCTGGTGGGCGGCCGCCCGGCGGCACTAGGGTGGCGCCCACCAGCACCCGATCCGAGGAGGACGACCATGGCCGATCTCGAAGTCCAAGCGGCGCTCGCCCAGGCGCGCCAGGCGGCGAGCGCCGCGAGCTACGACATCCAGAAGCTGTCCGAGGACTCGATCGAGCGGCAGGCGCTGCACAACCTCATCACAGCGGTCGACGCGATCATCGAGGCGCTCGACGCGGACTCCGACGCGGGCTGAGCGGTCGCGCGAGGGGTCGCACGTGCGGTCGGCCCGACCGGTCGCCGTGGGAGCGACGGTGGCCGGCGCTAGGGTGGCCGCGTGACCGATCGTCTGCGCATCCTGCACCTCTCCGACACGCACCTCTACGGCGACGGCCGCCTGCACTACGGGATCGTGGACACACTCGCCGGGCTGGACCGCGTCCTGGCGCGCGCCTCCTCGCTGGCCGAGGTGGATGTGGTGGTCGCCTCCGGTGACCTGTCGGACGACGGCACGGCCCACTCCTACCGCCGGCTGAAAGGCACGCTGGAGCCGTGGGCGGCCGAGCGCGGCGCGGCGATCGTGTACGCGATGGGTAACCATGACCTGCGCGACGGGTTCGAGGAGGTGCTCGGCGCCCGCGAGACGGTCAGGCTCGTGCGCGGGTTCCGCCTGGTGACGGTCGACACCTCCGTCCCGGGTGCGGGCTACGGGCAGGTCTCGGAGGAGCAGCTCGACCGGCTGCGGGAGGTGCTGGCCGAGCCGTCCGAGAGCGGGACGGTCGTCGTTCTCCACCACCCGCCGGTCCCGCCGACCACGGTGCTGTTCGAGCCGCTGCGGCTGGTCGATCCCGCGCCGCTGCTCGAGGTGTGCTCCGCGGGGGATGTGCGGCTCATCCTGGCCGGGCACTTCCACCACGGGCTGGTCACCGAGGCGGGCGACGCGGGCATCCCGGTCGTCGTCGCGCCGGCGGTCGCGAACACGACCGACGTGCTGTGGCCGGCTCCGCGCGAGCGGGCCGTGCGCGGCGCCGGGTTCGCCTGGGTGCAGCTGCCCGCCGAGGGGCCGGTGCGCGCGCACCTGC
>JAEWJG010000279.1 GCA_023386675.1 Actinomycetes bacterium | reverse complement strand
CGGCCCTGGCACCTGGCGGCGTCCCATATTCGCCCCCGACGGTATTCGTCGGGGTGCACCCACCGTCGAGGCTTACCGCGGCCGAAGATCGAGCCGTCGCAGCAGCTGGGCGTTGAGCGCGACGACGATCGTGGAGACCGACATCAGCACCGCGCCGAACGCCGGCGAGACCAGGATGCCGAGGCCGATGGCCACGCCCGCCGCGAGCGGCAGTGCGATCACGTTGTATCCGGTGGCCCAGCCGAGGTTCTGCAGCATCTTGCGGTAGGTCGCCCGGGACAGTGTGATCACCTTCGCGACGCCGCGCGGGTCGCTCGAGGCGAGGACCACTCCGGCCGACTCGATGGCGACGTCCGTCCCCGCGCCGATGGCGATGCCGACGTCGGCCTGCGCGAGTGCGGGCGCATCGTTCACGCCGTCGCCGACCATCGCGACGCGGGAGCCGTCGGCCTGCAGCTGCGCCACCGTGGCCGACTTGTCGCCGGGCAGAACCTCCGCGAAGACCTCGTCGATCCCGAGCTGCGCGGCGACGGATTCGGCCACGGCCCGCGAGTCGCCGGTGAGCATCGCGACCCGGATGCCGGCGTCGCGCAGGGAGCGCACCGCCTCCTGCGACTCGGGACGGACCACGTCGGCGAGGGCGATGAGCCCGAGCACGCGGTCGTCGGCGAGGACATAGACGACCGTCCGGCCCTCGCGCTCGGCGGCGTCGGCGGCCTCGCTCAGCTCGGGGGACGGAGCGAGCCCGCGCTCGGCCAGCAGGCGCGGCGCGCCGACGGTGATCGTCTCGCCCGCGACGCTCGCGGACGCACCACGGCCGCCGAGCGCCTCGAACTCGGCGACCGGCGCGATCGTCAGGCCGCGCTGCCGCGCCTCCCGGACGATCGCCGCGCCGATCGGATGCTCGGCCGGGGCCTCGACGGACGCGGCGAGCGCGAGCAGCCGGTCGGTGTCTCCGTCGCTCGCGACGACGGACCCGACGCCCTGGCGGCCCTCGGTGAGTGTGCCGGTCTTGTCGAACAGGACGACGTCGATGCGCCGGGCGTCCTCCATGGCGTGGCGGTCGCGGATGAGGAGGCCGTTGCGGGCGCCGAGGGCTGTGGAGATCTGGGCGACAAGCGGGATGGCGAGGCCGAGCGCGTGCGGGCACGCGATGATGAGGACGGTGACCACGCGTTCGAGGATGAATGCGGGGTCGTCGGGACGCAGCAGCGTCCACACGATGACGGTGACGATCGCCACGGCGAGCGCGACGTAGAACAGCCACGCCGCGGCGCGGTCGGCGAGCACCTGCGCGCCGGACTTGCTGGCCTGCGCTTCGGAGACGAGCTTCATGATGCCGGCGAGGGCGGTGTCGCCGCCGGTGCGGGTGACGCGGACGACGAGCGACCCGCTGCCGGAGATGCTGCCTGCGACGACCTGCTCCCCCGCAGCGCGGGTGACGGGAGCGGACTCGCCGGTCAGGAGCGATTCGTCGACGTCGCTGCGGCCGTCCACGATCTCCCCGTCGGCCGGCACGGCGGCACCCGGACGGACGCGCACCAGGTCGCCGACGCCCAGCTCGGAGACCGGGACGGTCTGCGGCTCGGCGTGCGGCTCGGCGACACGCTCCGCGGTGTCAGGCAGCAGCTTGGCCAGCTCGCCCAGGGCGTCCTGCGCGCCCATGACTGCGGACATCTCGATCCAGTGGCCGAGCAGCATGATCAGGATGAGGGTGGCGAGCTCCCACCAGAAGTCCATGCCGGGCAGGCCGAGCGTCACGGCCACGCTGTAGCCGAAGGCGACCACGATGGCGAGCGAGATGAGGGTCATCATGCCCGGCTGCTTGGCCTTGAGCTCGTCGACCGCACCGCGGAGGAAGACGAGGCCGCCGTAGAAGAAGATGACGACGCCGAAGATCGCCGGGATGTACTGACTGCCCGGGAAGCGCGGACCGTCGAGTCCCAGGATCTCCTGCAAGCCCTCCGAGAAGATCAGCGTCGGGATGGTCAGGACGAGCGTGAGCCAGAACTTGCGCTTGAAGATCGCCGGGTCGTGCCCGGCGTGACTCGAGTGGTCGTGGCCGGAGTGACCCGAGTGGTCGTGAGCGGCGTGAGCCGAGTGGTCGTGAGCGGCGTGAGCCGAGTGATCGTGGCCCGCGTGCTCCTGCACCGCGCGCTCGTGGTGCTCATGCTCGGCGTGTCCGTGCTCGGCGTGTCCGTGCTCGGCGTGTCCGTGGTCGGTGACCGGCGCGTTCTGCTGTTCTCTCTCGTCCATAACGTCCTCAACGGTACCCCCTGGGGGTATATTCCTCAAGCGTCCGGCGCTTGCGTGCGCATCCCATCCGGTATTTCCTGGGGACCATGAGACTCACGAAGTTCGAACACTCCGGACTACTCCTCGAACAGGAGGGGCGGAAGCTCTTCGTCGACCCGGGCGGGTTCACCTCGCCGCTGACCGACACTGCGAATGCCGTGGCCGTCGTCATCACGCACGAGCACCAGGATCACTGGACGCCCGAGCAGCTGAACCGCGTGCTCGACCTCTCTCCCGACGCGAAGATCTTCGCCCCGCAGGGCGTCGCCGCGGCCGCCTCCGACTTCGACATCACCGTGGTGAGCGCGGGCGACACCGTGGAGGCCGGGCCGTTCAGCCTGCGCTTCTTCGGCGGGCGTCACGCGGTCATCCACGAGAGCATCCCGGTGGTCGACAATCTCGGCGTGCTCGTCAACGACGAGCTGTACTACGCCGGCGACTCCTTCTTCATCCCGGAGGGTGTCGAGGTCGACGTGCTCGCCGCCCCCGCGGGAGCGCCCTGGATGAAGATCTCCGAGGTCATGGACTACGTGGTCGCCGTGAAGCCGAAACGCAGCTTCCCGATCCACGAGATGGTGCTCTCACGCGCGGGCAAGGACATGGCGAACGCGCGCCTCCAATGGGCGACCGAGCAGGGCGGCGGGACGTTCTACGCGCTCGAGCCCGGCGACTCCCTCGACCTGTGACCGCCGCCGGATGAGCCAGCCCCGGGAGCAGGACCGCCCCGCCGTCGTCTGGTTCCGCGACGACCTCCGCATCGCGGACAATCCCGCGCTGCACGCGGCCGCCGAGACCGGGCGGCCCGTGCTCTGCGTGTTCGTCTGGGACGACCGGACGCCCGACCTGCGGGCGCCGGGAGCCGCGAGCCGGTGGTGGCTCCACCACAGCCTGGCGTCGCTCACGGACGCGCTCGAGCGGCTCGGCGGGAGCCTGACGATCCTGCAGGGTGCGTCCGAGAAGACCATCACCGGGCTGCTGCGCGACACGGACGCCGCCGCCGTCTTCTGGAACCGCCGCTACGGCGGCGTCGAGCGCCGGATCGACGAGGCCGTGAAGACCACCGCGCGCGAGGAGGGCCGCGAGGCGACCAGCTTCGGGGCGAACCTGCTGTTCGAACCGTGGACCATCCGCACCGGCCAGGGCACCCCGTTCTCGGTCTACACGCCGTTCTGGCGCGCGTGCCTGGCCGCGCCGCCTCCGCGCAAGCCCGGCCCGGCGCCGCGCAGCCTGCACGGCGCGACGCTCCCCGGGAC
>JAEWJG010000299.1 GCA_023386675.1 Actinomycetes bacterium | reverse complement strand
CCGGTTCGTCGCCTGCCTGCGCCGGCCTGAAGGCCACCGTCACGGAGTGGAGTGACGGGCTGGACCCGACATCCCTTGCTCTCGACCCCGCGGCGGGCATGAGGAAGCTCGGACAGCTCCGTGACGAACTTCGACTCGCTGAGGACACCATCGCCGACCCGCATCTGTCCGCCGCGGTCGAGTCCGCTGTCACCGCGCTCGACGACCTGATCGCCACCGCAGAGCCCTACGACCGCTCTCCGGAAACGCTGACGTCCGAGGCGGCCGCAGACATCTCCACGAAACTGCAAGCGACACTCCGGTCGCTGAGGGAACTACAGACGATGTGCGGCGCTGGCTGACCGCTACCGCTTCACCAGCTTCGCGACCGTCCGAACCGCGATGACACCGGCGAGAACCCACGGGCCGGCGACGATGATCGGATCCAGCCAGGTGTGCTTCACGTCCGCGCGCCCCTGACCGAAGCGTGACGACAGGGGATGGTTTCCCGCCTCCGAGAGAACGCCCGACTCGGTGATGGGGTCGTCGGGGCGGCGGCTGGCGAGCGACTTGACGTGCGCGCCGATCGACTCCACCCGGTCGCCCACCACCAGCAGCAGCCAGTGGGCCGTCTGCCCCTCGCTGTAGCGGTCATAGGCGAAACGGCGGATGGCGCCCGAGACCCCGTGCAGCGGCTGCGCGGTGCCGAACACCGGCGGGAGCATCGTGTGCTCCACCGAGCGCTCCCGGTTCCCCGCCGGCTCCTGTCGCACCGGGAAGGTCCAGTGCGCACCGGTCGATTCCGGCTCGACACTCTCGCGCGGGTGCGACGGGCGGTCCGCCGGGTCGCTGTCGACGCCCCAGCCGGGGATGCGCCGGCGGAGTTCTTCGGGGTCGTACTTCTTCGTGTGGTCGTTGGCGACGTATGGCATGACTCTCTCCTCCCTAGGCCGCGCTCGGAACGACGATCGGCTTGATGATGCCGTCGAGCTTGTTCGAGAACAGGTGGTACCCGTCCTGGATGTGCTCCAGCGGGATGCGGTGCGTGACGATGTCCGACGGCGTCAGGTAGCCGTTGCGGACGTGCTCGAACAGGCGCGGCCACTGGCGCTTCACCGGGCACTGGTTGGTGTTGATCCGGAGGCCCTTGTTCATCGCGTCGCCGAACTTGACGGCGCTGAACAGTGGCCCGTACGCGCCCATCACCGAGACGGTTCCGCCCTTGCGCACCGAGTCGATCGCCCAGTTGAGCGCGACCGGCGAGCCGCCCTGCAGCTTGAGCTTCGAGGCGGTGATGTGCTGAAGCGCCGAGCCGTCCGCCTCCGCGCCGACGGCGTCGATCACCCGGTCGGCGCCGAGCCCGTCGGTGAGGTATTTGATCTTGCGCACGATGTCGCCGACCTCGACGAAGTTGTATGTCTCCGCCTGCGCGAACTCCTGCGCCTTCTGGAGGCGGTAGTTCATGTGGTCGACCACGATCACCCGGCCCGCGCCCATCAGCCAGGAGGACTTCGCCGCGTACAGCCCGACCGGCCCTGAGCCGAACACGACGACCGTGTCCCCCTCCTCGATCTCGGCGAGCTGCGCGCCGAAGTACCCGGTCGGGCAGGCGTCCGTCAGGGTCACGGCATCCTCGTCCTTCATCCAGTCGGGGATGATCGTCGGCCCGACGTCCGCGAACGGCACCCGGACGTACTCCGCCTGGCCGCCGTCGTACCCGCCGGTCGTGTGCGAGTAGCCGTAGATGCCTCCGACGGCCGTCGCGTTCGGATTGACGTTGTGGCAGTTGGAGTACAGACCGCGGACGCAGAAGTAGCAGCTGCCGCAGAAGATGTTGAACGGCACCATCACCCGGTCGCCGACCTGGAGGTTCTGGACGTCCGACCCCACCTCGTCCACGACGCCGATGAACTCATGGCCGAACGTGTGGCCGATCCGGGTGTCCGGCATCATCCCGTGATACAGGTGCAGGTCGGAGCCGCAGATCGCGGCCAGCGTCACCCGCACGATCGCATCACCCGGATGCTCGATCTTCGGTCGATCCTTCTCCTCGACGCGGACCTTGTAGGGCCCGCGGTACGTCATCGCCAGCATGAGGTCTCCTTTCGTTCCACCACACCTACGCGGGCATCCCGGCGATGGGAGGAGTTGACAGCCGGGATCGCCGGTGTAGCCCTACACCGATTCGTTAGGCATGTGAACGAGTTGCCCGGAGGGCGGGTGGGGCCGTAGAACGGAAGCATGACGAAGGATGAACGCGCCTCCCTGCCTCCGGGGCCCGACTTCAAGTACGGCGGCTACACCGTGCGCCTGGAGCCGGAGCACGGCCGGACGGGCCGCTGGCGCGTCGTCGACGACGAGAATTACTACGGTCTCATCGCGGCGTCGGACCCCATCAACGGCGACCCGGAGGTCCACTTCGCCGCGCACTTCCCCGGCGAGGAGGAGATCCCTCCGATGAAGATCGTCCCGTTCTGGACATCGGCGGTGGAGTTCCTGCTGGATGCGGGGGAGGGCGAGCCGCTCTGGGGGCTGCCGGACGATCGCACGGCGCCGCATCCGATCGTTGTGGACGACCTTCCGTCATCGACCACCACCGCACCGCGTGCGGGCGACGCGTCGGAAGGTGTTGACGCGTCGGAAAAATCCGACGTATCCTGATCGGGTGTCCACCGACGTCTTCAGTGTGCTGGCCAATCCGGTCCGCCGCGACATCCTGACAGCGCTGCTCGAGCAGCCGCGCACGGTGACCGAGCTCGCCGAGGGGCGCGCGATCGGGCGGCCGGCGGTCTCCGAGCACTTGCAGGTGCTGGTGCGGTCGGGCCTGGTCCGCGACGAGCGGCGCGGCCAGCACCGCGTCTACCACCTCGAGGCCGAGCGGTTGCGGGAGGTCGACGAGTGGCTGCACCCGTTCGAGCACTACTGGCGCGGGCGGATGCGCGCGCTGCGCGGCGTCCTCGACGAGGGAGCGGCCGGGCCGGACACGCCATCCACGGACGAAGGACGATCATGACCGACACCACCGCGCCCGCCATCGAGTGCGACGAGTTCCTGCCCCATCCGCCCGCCGCCGTCTGGCGTGCCCTGACCGAGCCCGACCTCATCGCGCAGTGGTGGGCGCCGGGTGACGTGCGCGCGAAGGTGGGCCACCTGTTCACGCTCGACATGGGCGACTGGGGCGTCCAGCGCTGCGAGGTGCTGGAGGTGCAGCCCGAGCGCCTGATCCGCTACAGCTTCGGCGAGGGCGTGATCGACACCATCATCACGTGGACGCTGGTGCCGGAGGGGTCGGGCACCCGGCTGTTGCTGCGGCACGAAGGCTTCGACCTCGACTCGCCGCTCGGCCGCACGGCGCTCGAAGGCATGGGGCGCGGCTGGCCGCGGGTCGTCGCCGCGGTCGGCCGGGCGCTCGGCGCCTGAGACGGCGGGAGGCCCGGAACCGAACGGTTCCGGGCCTCCTGCGGTGCGACGGCTGCGCTCAGGCGAGCGCGCCGATCGCGAAGCTGACGCCGCCCTGGTCGTCGACCTGGGCGTCCAGCACCTTGTCGTCGAGCACCTCGGCCGCCTGCGTCTCCAGGAAGATGCGGGCGCCGCCCGACTCCACCACCTGGTCGGACGCCTCCGGCTCCGGGGTGACAGCCGCTGCGAAGGCGGTGCTGTCGGGGTTGCTGCTGCTGATGCGCAGGCCCGCGGTGTCGTCCGGGGACTGGTCGGTCAGCGTCTTGACGATCGTGCTGGCGTTCTCCGTGAGGGTGAGCATGCGCTCTCCTTCCGTCGTGTTTTCCAGGAGTGTCCTACGCTCCCGCATCCCCCGAACGGGGGCAACCGCTGTGGAGGCTTTTGCCAGGGAACGTCCACCGTCCTCTACTCGAACGCCTTCACCAGTTCGCGGCCGAACGCGTCCAGGTCGTCCGGCTTGCGCGACGAGACGAGCGTGAACGGCCCTTCGTCGACGTGCACCTCCTCGTCGACCCAGGTCGCGCCCGCGTTGCGGTAGTCCGTCTGCAGGCTCGGCCAGGACGTCAGCGTGCGTCCGGAGACCACGCCCGCCTCGATGAGCACCCAGCCGCCGTGGCAGATCACCGCGATCGGCTTGCCCGCGTCGGCGAACGCCTTCACCAGCGACACCGCCTCTGGGAACGTGCGCACCTGGTCGCCGTTCGCGACGCCGCCGGGCAGCACGAGGGCGTCGTACTGGTCGGCGCTCGCCGCATCCAGCGTCACGTCCACCGGGAACGTATCCGCCGGCGTCAGGTGGTTGAAGGCCTGCACGTCACCGCTCTCCTTGGAGATCAGTTTCGGCGTCCCACCGGCCTCCGTGACCGCCTGCCACGGCTGCACCAATTCCGCCTGCTCGATGCCCTCCGGGCCGACCAGGAACGCGATCGTCTTGTCGTTCAATGCCATCAGTCGTTCTCCTTCCGTCTCCACACCTGTACGCGCGCGGCGCGGCAGAATGAACCCATGGCGAGCATCCCGCAGCTGACTCTCAACGACGGCAACACGATCCCGCAGCTGGGCTTCGGCGTGTACAAGATCCCCGAAGAGGAGACGGCCGACACGGTGGTCACCGCGCTGGATGCGGGGTACCGCCACATCGACACCGCCGCCTTCTACGAGAACGAGCGCGGCGTCGGCGAAGGAGTGCGGCGGAGCGGGCTGGACCGGTCGGAGGTGTTCGTCACCAGCAAGGTCTGGTGGACGGAGAACGGCTACGACTCGACCCTCCGGTCGTTCGACGCGAGCCTCGAACGGCTGGGGTTCGAGACGATCGACCTGTTCCTCATCCACTGGCCTGCGCCGAAGAGCGACCGCTACGTCGAGACGTGGCGCGCGCTCGAACGGGTGCGGGAGGAGGGCCGCGCGCGGTCGATCGGGGTCGCGAACTTCCATATCCACCACCTGGAGCGGCTGGCGCGCGAGTCCGGGACGGTGCCGGCTGTGAACCAGGTCGAGCTGCATCCGTGGCTGCCGCAGGCGGACGTACGTGCGTACGACGCCGCGCACGGGATCGTGACGGAGGCCTGGTCGCCCCTGGCGCGCGGCCGCATCCTCGGCGACCCGACGCTCGACCGGCTCGCCGCGAAGCACGGGGTCGGCCCGGCGCAGGTGGTGATCCGGTGGCAGCTGCAGCTCGGCAACGTCGTCATCCCGAAGTCGACGTCGCCGGAGCGCATCCGCTCGAATCTCGACGTGTTCGGCTTCGAGCTCGACGCCGACGACCTGGCCGCGATCGCCGGAATGGAGTCCGGGGAGCGGACGGGGAAGGATCCGGACGACCTGGGCTGAGCGCCCGGGCGCTGGTCGGCCCTCGTTCGGGGGTATTGGTGTCGTCCTGCCCGGCCGGTAGCCTGACGCAGCCGTACGCGCCACGACAGACCGGGGGTTCCGCGTGAAGGTCCGTCTCGTCGCTGCCGCCGGCGCTCTCCTCGCGCTCGCCGCAGCGCTCCTGCCGGCCGTGCCGGCGTCGGCCGAGCTGAAGTCGATCGCGCCCATCGGGTCGATCGACACGGTGTCGGTGGTCTACACCGGCACCGCTGCCACGCCGAGCCTGCACCTGACGGGATGGGCGGCGGACCTCAACGACTGGGGCGCCAACGGCGGGACGACGGCCGGCATCGAGTTCACCGCGGCAGCTTCGGGCGGGTCGCGGGTCACGATCGGCTGGGCGGAGAACCGCGACTTCGCAGTGCCGCGCCCGGACGTGCAGCGGGTCTACCCGGTAGGCCCGTACCAGGGGTTCGACGCGCGCAACCTCGGCCCGCTGCCGGGCACCGGCACGCTCAACGTCTGCGCCCGTCTTTACAACATCAATGCGGCGCCGGTGTATACGGCCATGCTCACCTGCTTCAACGTCTCCGTGCCTGCCGCACGGCCGACGATCGCCTCGATCGCAGGCTCCGGCACCGCCGGATCGACGCTGACGGCGACCCTCTCGGTGCCGAGCGGCGGGAGCGACAGCTATGCGTGGACCAGCTGGAACGGGTCTTCGCCGTCGCCGTCCGGCTACCCGTCTCCGATCGCCGGCGCGACCGCATCCACGTACACCACCCAGCTCGGGGACGTGGGTCGCGACCTCCGCGCGGTGGTCACCAGCCGCCTCCCGAGCGTCACCATCGAGCAGTGGACCGACCCGGTGCAGGTCTCGTTCCCGCTGCCGGGCGGCGTCACGCGGGTGTCGTCCAGTGATCGCTTCGCCACCGCGGTCGCGGTGTCGCAGAAGGCGTTCCCGGACTCCGCCGCGGGCGTCCCTGTCGCCTACATCGCCTCCGGAGTCGCCTTCCCCGATGCGCTGTCTGCGGGCGCCGCGGCCGCGAAGAAGCACGGCACCCTGCTGCTCACGCACCCCGGAGTCCTGGATGCGGTGGTCGCGGACGAACTGGTCCGCCTGCACCCGGCCAGGATCGTGGTCGTCGGCGGCCCCGCCGCGATCGGCGAGGGCGTCGTCGACCAGCTGCGCGCACTGCCGTTCGGGCCCCAGGTCGACCGGATCGGCGGCCCCGACCGCTTCGCCGTCTCCCGCGCCGTGGTCGAGGACGCCTTCGGCGGCACCGTGCCCGACGTCTACCTGGTGACCGGCAACGCCTTCCCGGACGCGCTTGCTGCGGCCGCCGCGGGCGCCCAGACCGGAGAGCCGGTGCTCCTGGTCAACGGGTGGATGGCCGGGCCCGACCCCGCGACCGCAGCCTCCCTCGCGGCCTGGGGCACCACGCACGTGACCGTCGTGGGCGGCTCCGACGTGCTCACGAACGGCATCGCCACCGGGCTCGGGGTGCCGTTCGACCGCGTCGCCGGCTCCGACCGGTTCTCGACCGCTGCCCAGCTCGCCGCCACCCTCCCGCGCACCGGATCGGCCTACCTCGCGAGCGGCATGAACTTCCCGGATGCGCTGACCACCGCCGTCCTCGCCGGTGTGAGTCCCGCTCCGTTGCTGCTGGCGACGGGATGGTGCGCGCCCGTGAGCGAGCTGGCCGCGATCCGCGACAACGGCGTGACCGGACTGGTCGCCGTCGGCGGCGAAGCGGTGCTCACCAGCAACTCGTGGACCAGCGCCTGCTGAACGGGTACCGGTCTACGCGTCCACCCGCTCCACCGGCTGGCGCAGGATGGTCCGCAGCTTCTCCGGCGCCGTCCGCCGTGCGTCGCTGAGGTAGATCTCGTGGTGGCGGCCGGTCATGCGGAGGCCGTTGCCGGGGATGAACGTGTTGTGCAGCTCATCCAATGTGGGAGCCTCATCGTCGTAGGAGCCGAGGTGGAGGGTCTGCACGCAGAGTCCCTCGTCGAGCGTCTCGACTCGCAGCTCGTCGAGGAGCGGCGTCGCGCCCTTCGCGGCGACGGTCGCGCTGGCCTCCTCGACGTGGGCGTCGGTGATCCAGTCCGGCAGCAGGTTCAGCAGCGTCCAGTCCCACTGCGACTTGTCGCGGGCGCTCGTGAACGCCTCCATGTCGTCGGCCCACCACAGCGCCTCGAGCGGCATGACCGTGTAGTCGCGATCGAGTGCGCGCTTGCTGAGGAACTTCACGGCGTAGGCGACCGGGTACAGCGTCTGCAGCCCATCCCGGTAGCGCACGGCCGTGTTCGGATCGCCGTGCCCGTCGATCATCAGGTAGCGGAGCGGCGGCAGCGTGACGAGGTCGAACCGGCCGCGCGTCGCCGTGTAGGCGCCGAGTTCCTTCTTCAGGTCGGATTTCACCGCATCTTCCTCATTCGCCGGAGGGATGCGCGCCGACGACGTCCAGCAGCCACGCCAGCGCGAACGCCCGCTCGCGCCACGCGGCGTACCGACCGGAGACACCGCCGTGGCCCGCGGCCATCTCGATCTTGAGCAGCGGGTCGGCGCCGACCTCGCGCAGCTTCGCGACCCACTTCGCCGGCTCGACGTAGAGCACGCGGGTGTCGTTGAGGCTCGTGATCGCGAGGATGCGCGGGTACGCGGTGTGGTGCACGTTCTCGTAGGGCGAGTACGACTTCATGTAGTCGTAGACCTCCGGGTCGTGCAGCGGGTCACCCCACTCGTCCCACTCGATGACCGTGAGCGGGAGCGAGGGGTCGAGGATGCTGGTGAGCGGGTCCACGAACGGCACCTCGGCGAGGATGCCGGCGAAGTCGCGCGGTGCGAGGTTCGCGACGGCGCCCATCAGCAGGCCGCCGGCGCTGCCGCCCTGCGCGGCCATCCGCGACGGCTCGGTCCAGCCGCGGTCGACCAGGTGCCGGGCCGCCGCTACGAAGTCGGTGAAGGTGTTCTTCTTGTGCAGCTCCTTGCCGTTCTCGTACCAGAGCCGGCCGAGCTCGCCGCCGCCGCGTACGTGGGCGATGGCGAAGACGACGCCGCGGTCGAGCAGGCTGAGGCGCGGGATGCCGAAGGACGGATCCATGCTCGCCTCGTACGAGCCGTAGCCGTAGAGCACGAGCGGCGCGGGCTCGCCGGGCGTCACGAGGTCGCGACGGTACACCAGCGAGATCGGGATGCGCGCGCCGTCCTCGGCGACCGCCCACTCGCGGCGCTGCTCAAACAGGGACGGGTCGAACCCGCCGAGCACCGGCTGCTGCTTGCGGAGCGCGAGCTCGCCGGTCGCGACGTCGTAGTCGTAGACGGTCGAGGGCGTGACGAAGCTGCCGTAGCCGATCCGCAGGAAGGGCTGCGTCCACTCGGGGTTTCCGCCGACGCCGACGGTGAACAGCTCCTCGTCGAAGTGCAGCTCGTGCGGGGTGTCGTCCGCGGGCTCGCCGTCGCGCGGCACGCGGGCCACGGCGACGCGGGTCATCCCCTCGCGGCGGTACTCGACGCTGACGAAGTCGCGGAACGCATCCACTCCCTCCAGTCGCACGGCGGGGTCGTGGGGGAGCAGCACCCGCTTCGGGCCTTGCGGGTCGTCGGCCGAGACGCTCACCAGCTCGAAGTTGATCGCGTCGTCGTTGTGCACGATCAGGAGGCGATCGCGACCGCCGACGATCGCGTGCTCGACGTCGTACTCGACGCCCTCCTTGCGCGGCCAGACGACGCGGAACTCGCCGGTCGGGTCGTCCGAGCGCAGCAGCGACGCCTCGCTGGTGACGCTGGAGCCGGCCTCGATGACGAGGAACCGGCGGCTGCGGGTGAGCCCCACGCCGATCCAGAAGCGCTCGTCCGGCTCGTGGAAGACCTGCATGTCGTCCACGTCCGGGCCGTCGCCGACGCGGTGCCGCCAGACGGTGTCCGGGCGCCAGGACTCGTCGACCGTCGTGTAGAAGACGTAGGCGCCGGTCTGGTCGAACAGAGCGCCGCCCGCGGTTCCCGCTATCTCGTCAGGGAACGCGACGCCGTCCTCGGTGAGGGAGCGGACGCGCAGGGTGTAGCGCTCGTCACCCTCCGTGTCGACCGCCCACAGCAGGCGCGTGCCGTCGGCGCTGACGTCGAAGCTGCCGAGCGCGTAGAAGTCGTGACCCTCGGCCTCCACGTTGTCGTCGAGGAGGATCTGTTCGCCCGGCAGGCCGTTCTGCTGCGCGGCCTCGTCGAGCACCGGAGGCACCCAGTCGTCCGCCGATGAGATCGGGGCACGGCAGTGGATGCCGTACTGCTTGCCTTCGACCGTGCGGGTGTAGTACCACCAGTCGCCCTCACGGACGGGCACGCTCATGTCGGTCTCGCGCGTCCGGGTCTTGATCTCGTCGAAGATCTGCTCGCGCAGCAGGGCCAGGTGCTCGGTCTTGGCGTTGGTGTACGCGTTCTCCTCGTGGAGGTGCGCGGTGACCGCCGGGTCGTCCTTCTCGCGCAGCCACTCGTAGTCGTCGACGTAGACGTCGCCGTGGTGGGTGCGTTCGACGGGCTTCTTCGGCGTGACCGGCGGGGTGAGCATGAGCCCAGGCTATCGGGCGCAGCCCACCCCGGCCGGGGTGGCGGTCAGGGACGCAGCAGCACCTTGCCGACTCGTCCGGCCTCGCCGCTGGCGGCGACCGCCGACGCGATGTCGTCGAGCGCGTGGACGCTCGCGACAGGGAGGGTCAGCGTCCCATCCAGGATGCGGGCGAACAGCTCCTGGAACAGGCGGCCGCGGGTGTCGGCCGGCATCTCGCGGCTGACCACGCTGCCCCAGAAACCCTTCACGGTGGCCTGCTTGAAGATGATGTCGCCGGAGGCCAGCTCGAGGGTCGGGGAGGCCATGGCGCCGAACACGACCAGCGTGCCGTTCTCGGCGAGCGTGGAAAGCACGTCGCCCGCGGAGGATCCGCCCACGGAATCGACGCCGACGCGGATCGGGGCGCCCCCGGTGATCTCCGCCAGGCGGTCCCGCCAGCCGTCGTCGTCGGTCGCGATGACGCGCTCGATGCCCTGCGCGCGCAGCTCGTCCACGCCGGCGGCCCGGCGAACCAGGCCGACGACGTTGAGCCCGCGGGCGGCGCCGAGCTGCGCGACCATGCGGCCGACCGCTCCGTTCGCGGCGTTCTGGATGAGCCAGTCGCCCTCGCTCAGGTCGAGCGACTCGAGCAGGCTGATCGCGCTGAACGGCATCGAGACCAGCTGGGCCGCGGCCTCGTCCGGCAGCCCGTCCGGCACCGGGATGAGGCCGGTGGCGCGGGTGACGAAGTACTCGCTCCAGACGCCGAACGTGCCGCCGGTGACGACACGCTGGCCGACGGCGAGCTGGTCGACGCCCTCGCCGATCGCGTCCACGACACCGAGCGCCTCGGTGCCCGCCTGCGCGGGCAGCTCGGGCTTGAAGCCGTAGCTGCCGCGCACGGTCCACAGGTCGTGGTTGTGGATGGGGGAGAGCAGCAGGCGGACCCGGACCTCTCCCGCGCCGGGCTCGGGGAGCGGACGCTCCTCGACGGTCAGCGCCTCGGCCGGGTCGCCGAACTCGTGGTGGATGAGTGCCTTCATATCAGTCCTCCGAGACGGTGATCTGCACGTCGATGTTCCCACGCGTGGCGTTCGAGTAGGGGCACACCTGGTGGGCCGCGTCCGCGAGCGCCTGCGCCTGCTCCGCCGCCAGGCCCGGCAGCACGACCTCGAGCAGCACCGCGAGCTGGTAGCCGCCCTGGCCGTTCGGGCCGATCTGCACCCGGCCGCCGACCGACGAGTCGTCGATCTTCACCTTCTGGCTGCGGGCCACCGCCTGCAGCGCCGAGTGGAAGCACGCCGCGTACCCGGCCGCGAACAGCTGCTCGGGGTTGGTGCCGGAGCCGGAGCCGCCCATCTCCTTCGGAACGGCGAGGTCGAGCGCGAAGGCGCCGTCGCTGGTGGCGACGCGGCCGTCGCGGCCGGCTCCCGTCGAGAGGGCTTCTGCGGTGTAGAGGACGTTCATGAGTGCCTTTCTGGGGGTGTTCAGTGCGTCGGGGCGACCGTGCGCTCCGCGGTGGCGGCGTGCATGGTCTCGGTGAGACGGTGGAGGGTGTCGATGAGTGCTGCGGCGGCCTCCTGGTCGGGCAGGCCGGTGCCCGCGGCGATCCGGGCCGGGATGTGCGCCAGTTGCGGGCGCAGCTCGCGACCGCGCTCGCCGATGGTGACGGTTACGACGCGCTCGTCGTCCGAACGGCGCTCCCGCGTGACGAGCCCGGCCTTCTCCATGCGGCGCAGGAGCGGGGACAGCGTCCCGGAGTCGAGCTGCAGGTGGTCGCCCAGGGACGACACGGTCTGGTCGCCCTCCACCCAGAGGGTGATGAGGACGAGGTACTGCGGGTAGGTGAGGCCCCACGGCTCCAGCAGCGTGCGATACGCCTGGGTCGTGGCACGGGTCGCTGCGTACAGCGAGAAGCACACCATCTCATCGGTCACCGGCATGGGATCATCCTTGCACGCAACTCGGTTGTGCACAACTTAACGATGTCTACTCGGGACGAATGGATGAAGGGGCCGGGTCAGGCGGGGGGGGTGAGCGCGCGGGGCAGAGCGCGCAGGGCGTCGCGCACGCGCGCGAGGTCGACCGGCGCCGCGAGGCTGCGGCGGGCGTCGCCGATCGCCGTGCGCAGCCG